>JBGTKR010000532.1:0-3442 GCA_041744535.1 Pyrinomonadaceae bacterium | reverse complement strand
AATCGCCGCTAAAGCGTGATCCTGACCGAGAACTCTTTCGCCGAGCGTGTGTTCAAGTTCCATAATTTGAAGAATCTCATCCGCCACCATTTTGCCGACCGGAATCCCCGTCCAACCGGAAATTACTTCGGCAATCGCCTGAGAATCAACGACCGGCGACATCAATGGATTTTCGCCCTGCAATTCTTTCAATTCAGCGTCAGCTTTTTTTAATTCTTCCCGCAAAGCATCAGCATCAATCGCCGAACCTTTTTCAGGAGCAGTTGCAGTCGCCGCCGAATCACCTGATGAATCAGAAGAAACTTCAGCCGAAATCTCCGAACCGTCTTCAGCAGTTGCCTCTGCCACATTTTCGTTTCCAGATTCTGAAGTTTCTGTATTGCTGACCGCTGACTGCTGACCGCTCTCTTTTCCATCCAGCCGCGACATTTCCAGTTTAATCCGCAAGTTGCGGATTGTTGAAGTTAACTCTTTTTCTTTTGCCCATTGAGTGTTTAATTTTTCAAGTTCTTGTTCAACATTAGAACGCTCCGTGCGGAGTTCCTGCAATCTTTCGCCGTGATCCGAACCCGTCACGGCTTCGCGTTCAAGCGAAGTTATCTCGCGGCTTAAGTGGTCAATCCGGCGGGTTGCATCTTCGAGCGGAGCAGGTGTTGCACCTTGTCCGATGGCGACTTTGGCACACGCCGTATCGAGAACCGAAACCGATTTGTCGGGAAGCTGGCGACCCGTAATGTAGCGATGCGAAAGTTTTACGCTGTCAATAACCGCTTCATCCAAAATCCGCACGTTGTGATGTTCTTCCATTTTTCCGGCAATCGCACGCATCATTCCGATAGCTTTTTCTTCGTCCGGTTCTTCGATCTTAACGACCTGAAAACGCCTTGCAAGTGCCGCGTCCTTTTCAAAATACTTTTTATATTCCGCCCAAGTCGTCGCGGCAATCGTGCGTAATTCCCCGCGTGCGAGTGCGGGTTTTAAAAGATTTGCCGCATCATTTTGCCCTGCCGCTCCGCCCGCACCGATCATTGTGTGGGCTTCGTCAATAAACATTATGATCGGCTGCGGCGAGGATTTTACTTCGTCAATGACGGATTTCAGACGGTTTTCAAATTCGCCCTTAACGCCCGCACCCGCTTGCAAAAGTCCCAAATCCAATGTCCGAACCGCAACATTTTTTAGCGGATCGGGAACATCACCCTGTGCAATTCTCATCGCAAAACCTTCGACGACGGCGGTTTTTCCGACTCCGGCTTCGCCCGTTAGAATCGGATTATTCTGACGACGGCGGGTCAAAATATCTATGATTTGTCGAACCTCGAAATCGCGTCCTAAGATTGGGTCAATTTTTCCTTCGCGTGCCTTTGCGGTTAAGTCTTCGGCGTACTGGTCAAGGGCTTTTGTTTTGCCCGGAACTCCGCTGGCGACCTGATTCCCGCTTGAAACTCCGCTTGTTTCGCCAAGTGCCGACGCTTCGCGTTCTTCGTTGGAATCAGCTGTAATGTCGGAAAATTTTTCCTCCAGAGTTTCAACCGAAATGTGATTAAATTCTTTGGAAATATCCTGAGCGATTCGTGAAAGCGAAGAATCTTTCAGGAGCGATAAGATCAGATGACCGGAACGGACACGAGCCGAACCGAATTCGATTGAAGCCACCAGCCAAGCGTCCTGCACCCAACTCGGAATGCGTTCACTCAGACCGGGCGTTCTCGTATTTCCCGTTTTCAGACGATCCAGCGAGGTATTTACATCTTTGGTCAGACGGTCAACATTTACTTCGAAATGATTGCAAATCTTATGCAAATCCGTTTCATCTCTTTCGAGCAGTTTCATCAAAAGATGCTCTATTTCAACATCATAATTCGTTCTGGAAAGACATAGACCGGCGGCATCTTCCAAAGCACTTCGACAAGTATCGTTCAATCTTCCGACTAAAGATTTTAAATTTACATTCATTGCAATTTCTCCTTTAAATTTTTCAAATTCAGGTCTTTGGTCTTCGGTCTTTGGTCTTTGAATAATTAAATAAGATTAAAAATCTTAAAAAATCCAAAAACCGAAGACCAAAGACCAAAGACCAGTCTTCTAACTTATCTGCATAACAACCTGTTCGTCATCATTTTCAAACGGTTCGGATTTGAGCCACGAAGTCCAGCCGAGCATCGGGCGGCGTTTGGCACGGGTTGTCAGAATCGTGCTTGGAACTTCATTTGCCTTTAAAACAAGCTGAACATCAAAATCAAACTCCAAACCGTTCATAAAACGAACGATTGATTTCAGAGGTTTATGAGCCGTTCCGTCCGGCAAAAATGCTCTGAATTCCTCAAAAGGCAATGCTCCTAAAACGAGTCTGAATTTCGATTGCTGATCCCAGACACGAGTTCCGATGATCGCATCTACGCCGAGCAAACTGTTTGCTTGGGCGAGTGTCGTTATACTTTCTTTATCAAGGTCTAACCATTGACCGAAAAACTGTTTGACTTTTGCCTTAATTTGAAAATAATCGGATAAAATTTGTGCTAAAGCAGTTGCCGAATGAGGTCTTTGCGTAATTAAACCGACGTATGGCAAAAGCGATTCATCTTCAATCGCCATTCTGCCTTTCAAGCCTTTCGTTCCGAGTCCGGCAAAATCAAACAGATAATCGGTGAACTCATCATTTCCGCGTTCATAAGTTACGGGAAAGCGGTATTTTTCCCAAGCCCGAAAAAACATCGAAACCGCCCGATGCGTAAAAATGTCGGTAAAAGCCCATAAAGTCGTGTCGCCGTACCGGATGCGGTTCATCGCAAGTTCAGTATAATGCGTCGGCAAAACGCCGCTGACACCGATCACTCCCATAAAATTGATGAACATTTCCAGCTTTTCCTGCCCGGTTCTTTCATCAACCGATTCCTGCATTTCGTGAATCTGACTCGGCGGAAAATCCAGAGCGATACGGGAACGGAAACGCACGATTTCTTCGTGCGGCATCGCCCCGCGTCCGACTGCTTTTTTGTCGGGATAAATCTTTTCGAGAAGCCGCACGGCTTGAAAAAATTCAAACCCGTAAGGTTCGTCGAGTAATTCCTGATTTAAAGGCTTGTTTTTTGCCATTTATTCTTTACAACTATTTTTTTCGGTTCTTCGGTTCTATATCGTTTTTTAATTTATTCTTAACGTCAGTTCGAGATAAGAAAAGACTTCTAAACTGTTGTTATTCTCACCTTTCGTGTTTCTTTGCGTCTTCATCTTGGCGAACTTTGCGGTAAAAAAAAATAAGAATTAACCGCAAAGAACGCAAAGGCTATCGCAAAGGTCGCTAAGATTCATTGAAAATCAATTAAGTCTTTATTATTCAATAACTTTTATCTCGAACTCACGTTATTTATAGATTGAAATGCGTTAAGAGTAGGGACGACATATTTTTAATGCCGTTCCTACGGAACTCTATATCTATATT
>JBGTKR010000531.1:0-3137 GCA_041744535.1 Pyrinomonadaceae bacterium | reverse complement strand
ACTTTCGTGAACCGTATAAGCATCCAACGCTTCCCGACTCGGAAAAACCGCCACTAATCCCGTATCGTAAGACCTTTCCAAATGCAGCATATCCGCACCCACATCAAACTTCAAAATATGCGGTATCACATTCGGCAGATTCTTTAATTTTGCAATATGTTCTTTTCTTTGATCTTCCGTTATTGTTTCTTTATATTTCCAAACGACAATATGAGTTAACATCTATCCTCCTTTTTCGCAATAATCTTTCGTAACTTTATGGCGGTATGCAAACATTTTTTCAAGTTTCGGTGTAACCAAAAACGGTGTCGCAAGCGTTCCGAGAAATGCCAACGGCGGTTCGTAATCAATTTCATCCCGCAAAATTGCTCCGTCCTCGTGAGAACGAATAATATGCCGATGTTTCCAACGCCGAAAAGGTCCCGAAATTTGAATGTCTTCAAACATATTCGGCGGATCGTAAGCCGTATGTTCGGCAACCCAACGCGACGGAATAATTCCCAAGATTTTCTGCTCTATGATCGCCCGCGAACCGATCTTTGAAATATCCGCTTTCTGAATAACCTTCGCATTTTCCCAAGGCGGAATCAGTCTTTCAATCGCATCCGGCAATTCGTGAAACGCAAAAACCTTTTCGGGTGTCGCTTTAATAATTGATTCTTTTACAAATTTCATTAAGAAAAGTTTCCCGCAAAGTCGCAAAGAACGCAAAGTTAAGAAAAGAAAATTTAAAGAAATCTTAATTCTTACCTTATGCCCCTTTGCGACTTTGCGGGAAACACCTCTCACAAATTATTCACCACACGCCGAATCCCGTCTTTTATCAAATCCACATTAAAATTTATCAAAAGCCCGAGTTTCTTATCCATCAAACGCAGATAAGTCCGCAACTGCTTTAAATGCACAAGTGAAACGGCTTCGACGGATTTTATTTCAATCACAACTTTATTATTGACTATCAAATCCGCCCGAAAACCGACTTCTAACTGAACCGTTTCATAAATTACGGGAACTGCCTGCTGCCGAATTACTTTGCATCCGCGTTTTTCCAATTCGTGAGCGAGAACTGCTTCATAAACTGATTCGAGCAATCCGGGACCAAAAGTTGTGTGAATTTTAAATGCCGAATCAACGATGATTTTTGAGAGTTCATTTTCGGTCATAATAAAAGAAGTTTCCCGCAAAGTCGCAAAGCACGCAAAGGGAAGAGAAAGGTTTTTTAAGTTTTCATTGCCGGTGCTGTCTATTTTTATTGAATATCTTTGATTCCTTATCGCCTAATTTCTTCACCATAAAATATATCTTATCTCCCCTTATTCTTCCTTACGCCCCTTTGCGACTTTGCGGGAAACCATCTTCCAAACTTTTCGCAAATGTCTCTCCTCAACCCTTATACTTCCAACCGAAAGCCGCAAAGTAAATTTTCCGTTTAATTTCGTATGCGACAAATAAGCCTCGCCCGAAGCATTGATCGAGTTCATAATTTTTTCGTTCAACTCATCTAAATCGTCAACGCCTTTCGGACACGCACGAAAGCAGACGAGGGCGAAAGTAACATCCGCCATCAATTCAAAATCTTCCGATTCTTCAACCCACGAAGCGAAAAGATTTGCTAAACGAATATGTTCACGAATCCGATTTTGCAAACCTTCCTGCCCGAAATAACGCATTACGAACCAGAGTTTTAATGAACGAAAACGCCGTCCGAGTTGGATGCCGTAATCCATTTGGTTTGTAACGGTTTCGGCAACTTTTAAGTATTCGGGAACGAGCGAAAATGTTTGTTTGAGCAAATCCAAATCTTTGACATAAAGCACCGACAGATCAAACGGCGTGAAAAACCATTTGTGCGGATTCGTTACGATTGAGTCGGCTTTTTCGATTCCTTTTAGATGAAACTGCAATTCGGGCAAGATCATTGCCGAACCTGCATAAGCCATATCAACGTGGAGAAAAATACCGTTTCGTCCGCAAATTTCGGCAATGCGTTCAACATCATCAACCGCCGTTGTCGAAGTCGTGCCGATTGTGGCAACACAGCAAAAAGGTTTAAAACCTGATGAAAAATCGTCCTGAATCGCTTCGCGTAATTTTTCCGTGTCAATTTCAAAGCGTTCATTGGTCGGAATTTTAACGATTGAATCCGTTCCGAGTCCCAGTAAAAGAACGGCTTTATCAATTGATGAATGAGTTTGTTCAGAGCAATAGATTCTGAGAAGCGGCAGATCGGTGCGTCCGCTCATTCCTTTTTTGCGGATGTCTAAATTTAATTTTTCGCGTGCCATTGCGATGGCGTGAAGTGTTGAAACCGAAGCCGTGTCGTAAATTATGCCGTGAAAATCTTCGGGCAGATTCATCATTTTCCGAAGCCAGTCTAAAACAACGGGTTCGAGTTCGGTTGAAGCGGGCGAAGTTCGCCAAAGCATCGCTTTTTGGTCAAATGCGGCGGTCAGCATTTCGCCGAAAACTCCAACAGAACTTGTCGAAGTTGAAAAAAGTCCGTGAAAATTCGGATGATTCCAATGCGTTACGGCGGGCAGAATCAATTTGTCAACATCTTTTAAGACATCGGAAAAATCTTCGCCTTGAATCGGTGCGGAAGTCGGCAAAGCATTTTTTAATTCATTCGGTTCATTCTGCGAAAGCACGGGCATTTCTTCCATCTGCTCGAAATAATCGGCGATCCAATCAACTATTTCGTGTCCGTATTTCCGAAAATCTTCCTTCGGCATATCGCCTGTTTTTGGTTTGTTTTCTTTGTTCATAAAAAATATTATTTGCATTCAAGTTGTGTATTCCAAATATTTTATTAAATAAATACTCGACATACTATCGGAAATAGGTATAATTCGTGAATATGTAGTTTTTTTGCAAGACTTTTAAAGACGCTTTTAACAGAACTCTCCTACATAAAAAGTGAACAAATAACGGCATCCGGTCATCAAATTTATTACACATTTCTAACAAAAAAAATTAAAAATTTACGAGGGATATTTATGAATCGCAAAATTTTCGGATATTTTCTTACTCTTTTTACAGTGCTGGTCTTGCCTGCGGCAATTTTTGCACAGGAAACCGCAGCTAAAGAATTAACTATTGACGAAATGATTGATAAAGGCTTTAAGCCGATTGCCGAC
>JBGTKR010000530.1:0-2893 GCA_041744535.1 Pyrinomonadaceae bacterium | reverse complement strand
CAAATGTGAACTCATACGGATTACATTTGATAAGTGTGCAATAACGAAATCGAGTTTAAGCCGTCGAAGACGGCAACATATTTGTAGCCCACGACGCAAGTCGTGGGGAATATGAATAATTTGTTTGAAGCCATTGAAAATAGCGACATATCGAATGTATATCGCGGTTTTCAACCGCTTAAAATGTTGTCCTAATCTTCCCACGACTTGCGTCGCGGGCTACAAATATATCGTCGGTTTCACCGACTAAAAGCCAAGCATTGGATAATAATTTTAAAGTTGTTAATGCACAGTTATTAAATGAAAACCGTATTAGATCAATTATACCATTTACCATTGAACATTTATCATTTATCAATCGGCAAACTACTCAGTAAGTTGAGGTTATCAAAACGCTATTACATAGTTTATTATGGTAAATGGTATAAGCAAAGCAATTTTTGCGGCTTCCTCTGAAATGAATCGGTTCAAGTCCGGCGGACGGCTCTGTTAAATATCAAATCGAACGGGAGTTGTTTTGCGTTCCCGTTTTTTTTTGTTTATAGTCGCTTTTTTATGAAAAACAAACAGACATCATATCCGCGAAATAAGATCAAAATTTTACTGCTCGAAAACGTCAGCGAATCGGCGGTTGAGGAGTTGGAAGATAACGGGTATTCCAATATCGAAAGGCTTTCGGGAGCGTTGAGCGAAAGTGAACTTGTCAAGGCTTTGAAAGGGGTTCACATTGTCGGGATTCGTTCTAAAACTCAGCTGAACAAGAGTGTTTTGAAAGCGGCGGACAAACTTCTCGCCGTCGGATGTTTCTGCATCGGGACGAATCAGGTTGACTTGGAAACGGCGACGAAAAAAGGCATCGCGGTTTTTAACGCTCCGTATTCGAACACACGCTCGGTGGCGGAATTGGTGATCGGTTTATTCGTGATGCTGATTCGCCGGATTTCCGACAAAAACATCGCCGCACACAACGGAACTTGGCTCAAAGATGCGGGCGGTTCGTATGAATTACGCGGCAAAACTTTGGGAATTATCGGCTACGGAAACATCGGTTCGCAGGTTTCGATTCTGGCGGAAAATTTCGGTTTGAATGTGATCTATTATGATATTTTAACAAAATTGCCGCTCGGAAATGCGAAGCAAGTCAAGACTTTGAAGGAACTTTTAAAAAAATCCGACATCGTAACCCTGCACATTCCTTCAACGCCGGAAACGAAAAATATGTTTGATGCGACAACATTCAGGGATATTAAAAAAGGTGCGATCTTAGTAAACTATTCACGCGGCGATGTGGTTGATCTGGAAGTTTTGAAAAAATACATCGAGGACGAGAAAATCAGCGGTGCGGCGGTTGATGTTTTTCCGCAAGAGCCGAAAAAGAAGGGTGATAAATTTGAAACGGTTCTGCAGAATCTGCCGAATGTAATTTTAACTCCGCACATCGGCGGTTCGACGCAGGAAGCACAGGTAAATATCGGTTTCGATGCCGCTTCAAAACTCATAAACTATTTAGAATTAGGAACTTCGACGGGTTCGCACACAGTTCCTTCGGTAAGCCTTTCGCCGCAGGAAGACACGCATCGAATCCTCCACATACACAAAAACAAACCGGGCGTTTTGTCGGATATAAACTCCGATCTGTCCAGGAACGATATTAATATTGTCGGGCAATTCTTAAAAACAAATGAAGAGATCGGCTATGTGATTTTAGATATTGACCGAAAACTTTCAAAAAAAGCATTCGAGATTTTGAAAAATATTGACGGGACAATTAAGACGCGAATGGTTTATTAGATCAGAGTTTTGCTAACCTTTCCGCGATCAATTTATAAACGTGATAATTATAAACTAAACCGATGTGAGTTCCCGTAACTTCAAAATTATTTGCGGAAGTTCTCGACAGACAGCTTTTCCAATGAACGATTCCGTCGGATTTTGTATAAATTGCGGTTTGTTTGATATTTTTCGGCAGACCGTCTTGCAGAGAACGGACGGCGATGCAGTCGCAATGACCTGTGAAACACTGCGGGTAATCGTTTAATTTTTGTTTATTTTTGAAAATTCTCGTGCGGACTCTTTTCGACATTTCCAAAACTCCCGGATGCGAGCGGACTCCGCGAAACGGCGATGCAAGTGTGGTGACGGATTCGATCAATTCGGGATGCTGAATCGTCGCCGAACGCGATAAAACACCGCCCAAACTGTGTCCGATGAGGTTTACTTTTTTGCCGGTTTCCTTGTGGGCTTTTTTGATCGTTTCGATCAATTTTTCGGTGAGCGTATTTAAACAATCGGCGTTCCAACCGATGTTTGAAAGATAGGATTTATAACCGATGCGTGAAAGCCATAGATGAAGTTCATATAAATAAATATCCGAACCCAAAAAACCCGGAACAACAATCGTCGCCGAACCATCGCCTTTGGGAGTTCCGAAGCCGAAATACAAAGGAGAAAGATGCAAAAGCGTCCAATCAACTCCGACGAGCGATTCAAACCAGATCGGCAACGCCGACTCCCGCATTTCCTTATCAAAACCCGTTATCACTTCAAGTTCGCCTTCTAAAATATCCATAAATTAATGAAAGATTAATAATTTGATACTGCTTCCGTGCATTAATTATAACACTTCGGCTCAATAAACAAGATACCATATTCGCTGTCAAATTCTGCACGCAATTTGCACGCGACGGCGTTACCGAATCTCTCGAAAGATTTTCAACAAACGCACTTATACCGGAAAACTTCAATCTTCATACTTTTAAAGCGGGAATAAATTTTAAATTGTGGTGTCTGTAAATTATTGACAAATGATTTTTACAAAAAATCATTCGCCTCTTAAGTGGTTTTCGAGTGCGGAAACATTGACTTTTAAGGGCGTTGTGCGTCCGTAGTCAAC
>JBGTKR010000529.1:0-2682 GCA_041744535.1 Pyrinomonadaceae bacterium | reverse complement strand
ATTTTGGCGAATGAATTTAGCAAAAATGCGGATGAAAAAGACAAAATTGATGTTTTAATTGTCGGACGCGGCGGCGGTTCGACGGAGGATTTGTGGGCGTTTAATGAAGAAAGATTGGCTCGGACGATCTTTGCTTCGGAGATTCCGATAATTTCCGCCGTCGGACACGAGATTGATTTTTCGATAGCGGATTTTGTCGCTGATGTGCGGGCGGCGACTCCTTCGGCGGCGGCGGAAATTGTCGCGGAAAGTGAAGATAACATCGAAGCATTTATCCGGCAGAGAACGCAGGATTTGTTTCAGATAATTGAATATAAATTGCTTCAATCCCGCAGTAATTTGCAGGAACTGGCTTTATCCGGCGTTTTTAATGATTTTCCGCAAAGGATAAAAGATTGGAAATACGAACTCGAAGATGTTAATGAAAGAATCACCGATTCATTAACGGAAAAACTGGAAAATAATTCAAAAATATTGGAAAAACTTTCCAAGCGACTTTCACCCGTCAGACTTGCATCAAAGTTGGGCGACAAGAAAACACGGCTTGCCCGTTTGGAACAAAAAAATATCGCTGCCGTTAAAACCAGAATAAATTTTAAGGACGAAAGATTAAAAATCGAGATGGCTTCATTGGACGCACTTTCGCCGCTGTCGGTTTTGAGCCGCGGCTTTTCGATAACGCAGAATGAAAAAGGCGAAATTTTGCGGGATGCGGCGAAAGTTAAAATCAATGATAAATTGAAAATTCAGCTTGCAAATGGGAAACTGGAAGCGAGGGTAATAAATAAAGAATAATTTTTTCAGATGTCAAAAATAGTCGTGGATTTACAAGAAAAAGAGAAACCCGCAACGGATGCAAGTGTTCCGCAATTCGGTGATTATCAAAAAAGCGAAAGGAGCGGGACTTTCGGGAAAATTTTGAAAATTTTCTCTGTGATTGCTGCCGGTTTGTTGATTTTCGGTTTGATCGGCGGCTTTTTTTATTGGCGTTATTTAAAAACCACGCCGCAGTATTCGCTTGCCTTGATCGTTAATGCCGCTCGTCGGGATGACCAAAAAGCGATTGACGAACTGGTTGATCTGGATGCGATTGTCGAGGATTTTTTGCCGCAGGTAGTTGATAAAGCGGTTGAACTTTACGGACGCGGCGTTGCTCCCGATGTGGTAAAAAAAGCGACGGTCGCTGCCGCACCGCTTTTGCCCGTCGTCAAACAGAGAGCAAAGGCGGAACTGCCCGATCTGATTCTTGAAAAAACAAAGCGTTTTGAAGATGTTCCGTTTTGGCTAATTGCAATCGGTGCGAAAAGGTATTTGGAAATCGAGCAAAACGGCGATAAAGCGACGATAAAAAGCAAATTAAAAGACCGTCCGCTTGAGATAGAGATGAAAAAAAACGGCGATAAATGGCAGATCGTCGCTGTCAAAGATGAGCGGACATCTCAAAAGATCGCCCGCAAGATCGGTCAGGAAGTTCTGACAATGGCAAAAAGTCGGGATGAAGGAACGATTGAAAATGTCGGAAAACAGATAGGTTTGGACAATGCAGGTGATCTGTTGAAACAGGTCGAAGGTATTTTTAAATAAAAAAATGGCGAAAAAAAAGGAACTAACATTTGAAAATTCTCTGGCGGAATTGGAAAAAATCGTTACGCAGCTTGAAGACGGGGAAATGTCTTTGGAAGAAAGTCTGAAACTATTTGAAGACGGCGTGAAACTCTCGCGTGAGTGTCAGGAAAGGCTGACTCAAGCCGAAAGAAGGATCGAAATTTTGCTCAAGGATAAAAACGGAAACCCGACTCTGCAAGCGGTTGAAAATAATGATTTGATCGAAGATAAACCGAAGGTTAAAAAACGCATTGTTTTCAGCAATGATGAAGACGAAGATTATACGACCTTTTGAGTTTGACCAAAACTCATGTTTAAAATAAAAAAGGCACAAAATTTGTGCCTTTGTAAATGATGATTTGTTTGAAACTTTTTTAATCTCTGCCCATAAAGATCATCAAAATATAGTAAAACAGCAGAGCAACGCTGGCAAATAATCCGAGCGAAGCGGCGACATACTGATTCGTGTTATAGCGATGCAGCATATTGGACGTTTCATAAAGAATCGCACCGGATGCAAATATAACCATTGCAAATGCGAAGAAACTTCCTATACTGAACCCGAAAATAATTCCCGAAACGATAAATCCGAGTGCGACGAATCCGCCGATTGCAAGGATCGGACCTAAGAACGAAAAGTCTTTTCTCGTTATTAAAACGGTTGCCGATAAACCAGCAAATAATCCGAGTGTAACAACGCCGGCTTTGGCGATCACGTCAACTCCCGAATAATGTGCCGCCATAAAGAGCAATGGCAAAAATACGATTGCTTCGGCAACGGTAAACATAATCAAGCCCATATACTGCTGAGGTCTTGAAGTGTCGGACAAAGCCCATTTTTGAGCAACGTAGGACACACCCATAAATAAACCCAAAACAATCAGCCATGCATAAGGTCCGCTAAGCATTGTTTGTGCTATCCACAAACCCGCTTCCGAACTGACAAGATAAAATGTCATTGCACCAAAAGCTAAAATCGCCAGTGCCAGGTGCATATAAGTTTTGCGAATAAATGCCGCCCGTTCCGCCGGCAAAGCGTCCGCCGCCGAGAACTCTCTGGCTGCATTTTCATAAGTT
>JBGTKR010000528.1:0-3905 GCA_041744535.1 Pyrinomonadaceae bacterium | reverse complement strand
GCCATCCGTCCCGGTGGCAGTCGTGGCGTGCGTCCCGCACCACTTCTTAAACGCCGCACAGTTCAAACATAAGAATGTCAGAAACCGGGACGGTTTCTTGACAGCCAGCGGGACGCTGGCGTTACAACTTCGTAACTCTTTGATTTCCAATAATTCATTTTTTATGAGAAAGCCTTATTTACGGGAGAGATTTTTTTTCAACAGTAAATTAATCACGTGAAATTAAACTCTCAACTTTGCTGACGGCACTAAATCTTTCCATTTCTTCCTTAGCCTGCGTTGAAGTGCTTTGAATTCCGGCAAGCCGCAGACGGAATTCGTCAGGATTGGTCGAACCGCGTAAGGCTTCATCGAGATCAATCAGACCGCTTTGATACAAGTAAAATAAAGACTGGTCAAACGTCTGCATTCCGTATTGTGAAGTTCCGGCGGCGATGGCATCGCGGATTTGCGAAGTTTTTTCTTCGTGCAGAATACAATCACGGATCAGCGGCGTTGAAACCATAACTTCGACTGCCGGAACTCTTGAATTTCCTTTGGCTGATTTCATTAACCGCTGCGAAACTACTGCTTTGAGCAAACCGGCTAACTGAATTCTGATAGATTTTTGCTGATACGGCGGAAATGCCGTAATGATACGGGTTAAAGTTTCGGAAGCATCCAAAGTATGCAAAGTAGAGAAAACCATATGTCCCGTTTCCGCCGCCACCAGAGCCGTTTCAATCGTTTCCAAGTCCCGCATCTCACCAACCAAAATCACATCCGGGTCTTGCCGCAAAGAACCGCGTAAGGCTTCGGCAAAATTTCGCGTATCAACATCAACTTCTCTTTGTGTAATATATGCTCTTTTATCTTTATGAAGAAATTCTATCGGGTCTTCGATGGTAACAATATGAGAATTACGGTTTTTATTTATGCTGTCAATCATTGCCGCCAGCGTAGTTGATTTTCCCGAACCGGTCGTTCCGGTTACGAGGATCAACCCGCGTTGTTCTTCCGTAATCTTAGTTAAAACAGGCGGAAGTCCGAGTTCGTGAAATCCGCGTATATGGTCGGAAATTACACGGGCAACGATTCCGATCGAGCCTCTCTGCTGGAAAATGTTTACGCGAAAACGTCCCAAACCGGAAACTCCATAACCGATGTCCACTTCATAAACCTCTTTGAAGTGCATTTTCTGCCGATTCGACATCATCGAAAAAGCCATTTCAAGTGTTTCTTCCTGCGACATGCGATTTACACCGGAAACAGGGCGAAGTTCCCCGTTCACACGGATCACAGGATATGAACCCGCTCTCAGGTGCAGATCGGAAGCACCGAAACTTATCGCCATTCGCAAAAGATCATCAATTCTTGTGGACATATATTTAAAAAATTACAGAATTTTATTAAGTGAGTAAAATAGATTTTTCAGATTAAAAAATAGAAAAACAAAATCGCCAATATTGATTTTAACTTTGTTAAACTTATGCGTCAATGTTTTTTTTTATTGTTAAATAAGTTACAGCGATTTTTCAGTTCTATTTTCTATTTTTTTTATCTGTGATTAACCAACCAAATTGAACGCAGACCGATTGAGTAATTTAAGCACCCAAAGCAGAAACGGGTTAAATCGGCTTTCTGCTTTTCTTTGCACCTTTGCGACTTTGCGGGAAATAATTTTTATAGTAAAAAAAAAGACTCCCGCAAAGAGGCAAAGTCGCAAAGAAGAAATCAAAAGTTTCCAAGTTCGGTTTAATTTGATTATGCACGATTGCTTAATAATCTTAAATCTTGAATCTTTAAATTTGACTTAAACAAAATATCACAAATAAAATCATAAAATGCAGCCTCGAACAAAACGGCAGAGAGAAATTCTGAACTTCATAACTAATTTTATCGAAGACCGCGGTTATGTGCCGTCTTATAAACAAATTGCCAAAAAGATCGGTGTCAGATCCAAAGGCGGAATTGCAAAGCATATTGAAGCATTAGAGCGGCAAGGATTGGTTTTGCGAAATTATGAAAACGGAAGTTTTAATCTG
Organism: Pyrinomonadaceae bacterium; assembly: GCA_041744535.1. GTDB lineage: Bacteria > Acidobacteriota > Blastocatellia > Pyrinomonadales > Pyrinomonadaceae > Aridibacter. Next base: position 1,881 of record JBGTKR010000528.1, on the reverse strand, counting down.
GAACTGCATCCGCAAAGTGTGGTCGGCGATCATATCTGCGAGATCGAATGGCTGGAAAATCCGCATATCAGCAATAAATCTGCTGAGATCGAAAGATTGTTTGTTCCCAAATTTATGCTCGGTTATTTGTCCGGCTTAGATATTCGGGCTTTTATCGTTAATGACAATGCTTTAATTGATGAACATATTTGCGAGGATGATATTGCTTTGATCGAAACAAAATCATTTGCACGCGATGGCGAATGCGTTGCGGCTTTGGTCAATAATCGTCAAATCGTTCTGCGGTATTTTAACCGTGCGGGAGCAAATATTAATTTAAGTCCCGCCAATGATAAATTTGATACGATCACAAGTTCGGCTGATAAAATAACCGTTTTAGGAATTTACCGCGGACTTTTAAGACCGCTTTTTTAAGGATGAATTATGTTTCCGACCAATGTTAATTTGCTTGATGCAAATTCATAGAGTAAGCTAATTTTTATTTGAATTTAACTAAAAACAGGACTAATTTGTGCCAGATAAATATACTCCAAGTGCCAGTTTCAGTTTTACTTTGCGTGTCAATATCCAAAACCATCCCGGTAAGTTGGGTGAAATAACCACGACCATCGGGCAGATCGGCGGCGACATCGGGGCGATTGATATTGTCCGCGTCGGCAAAGGTTTTATCACCCGTGATATTACGATTAATGCTTCTTCGGAAACTCATAATAAGGAAATAATTCAAGCGATCAGAGAAATTGACGGCGTTGAAATCGTCAATGCCTCCGACCGCACATTCCTGATGCACCTCGGCGGAAAAATTGAGGTAGTTTCAAAAATCCCGTTAAAAACCCGTGCCGATCTGTCAATGGCTTACACGCCGGGAGTTGCCCGAATTTGCGAAGCGATCCATAAAGACCCGGAAAAGGCTTACACTTTAACGATCAAAAAAAATACCGTCGCCGTCGTTTCCGATGGAAGTGCCGTTCTAGGTTTGGGAAATTTAGGTGCGGCGGCGGCAATGCCCGTGATGGAAGGAAAAGCCCAGCTTTTCAAGGAATTCGGCGGCGTTGATGCGTTTCCGATCTGTCTTGATACAAAAGACCCGGACGAAATCGTTCAAACGGTAAAAAATATCGCCGTCGCTTTCGGCGGCATAAACTTGGAAGATATTTCCGCACCGCGTTGTTTTGAGATTGAAGAAAGATTGACGGAAGAATTGGATATTCCCGTGTTTCACGACGACCAGCACGGAACGGCAGTCGTAGTTTTAGCCGCACTAATAAATGCTCTAAAACTCGTTGACAAAAAAATGGAAGACCTGAAGATCGTCGTCAACGGAATCGGTGCGGCGGGAGTTGCCTGCACGAAAATAGTTCAGGCGGCGGGAGTTAAAAATGTCGTCGGCTGCGACACGAGCGGTGCGATCTATCGCGGACGCACCGAAAATATGAATTGGGTCAAGGATTTCTATTCACGAAACACAAATCCCGATAATGAAAAAGGTGATGTTCACGAAGTTATTAAGGGTGCAGACGTATTTTTCGGTTTGTCTGCCCCGAAAGTGATTGATGTTACCGATTTGAAAAATATGGCAAAAGACCCGATTGTTTTTGCAATGGCAAATCCCGACCCCGAAATTTACCCCGAAGAAGCCGTCGGTGAAGTTGCGGTGATGGCAACCGGACGCTCGGATTATCCGAACCAGATAAATAATGTCCTGTGTTTTCCGGGAATCTTCCGCGGGGCGTTAAATTGCCGTGCGTCGAAAATAAACGAAGAAATGAAACTCGCCGCCGCCAATGCGATTGCGTCCATAATTACGGATGAAGAATTGCATTACGATTACATAATTCCATCGGTTTTTGATAAAAGAGTTGCCAAAGCAGTCGCCAAAAA
>JBGTKR010000527.1:0-4542 GCA_041744535.1 Pyrinomonadaceae bacterium | reverse complement strand
TTCGGGATTTACGGGTTGCGGAGCATTTACGGGTTTTGGAATTGCCGGAACGGTTTCAAGTTTGACCTCGATATTTTCCGGTGTTTTAACTTCCGGTTTTTCGATCAGAGGTTTTGCATCAACTTCCGCCGAATCTTCCGTCTGCTGAAAAACATTTATCGTTCCGCCCGGTTCTCTTGCCCGGATCAGAACTCTCTGCAAAGCCTCCTCGCCCGTTGCGATACGCCCCGAAAGCAGATCGTGTTCGCTGACTTCCAATTGATTTGCATTGCTTAAAAATATATCGGCTTCATAACCGTTAAGCTGAATTTTTACGTTTCCGACGAACTGTCGCCGCCGCAAATATTTGACCAAGGCGGAAAGATTGACAAACGATGTGTCTAAATTTTCGTGGATCGGACGGTTGTTCATTTTTTAGTTGAAACGGGAAATTAACCTGCAAGTAATTTAGTTGATTGAAGAAGGAAATGCAATTTTGCAGCAATTTTTTTGCACTACTTTTAATAAAAAATGTTAATATCAAACAATTTCCATTGCAATTCGAGAAATTTTCGATAAAATTTGCAAAACAAAAGTTTAGGCAGAGTGTAAAATCTCTGTATCCGCAAGCATTAACCGAAATCCAAAAACTGAATATTTAGAAGGGGAAATTTATGAATAATTTATTCCGTAAGAAATCCATCGAACAGATCAAAGCCGATGCCGCCGCCGGTTTTACCGAACACGATTTTTCGGCAGCCATACCGCAAATCAAAGGTGAAGCAGATGCCAAGGTCGAACCCGGCGAAGTGATTCGTCTGCGTCGCTCCCTCGGCACATTTGACGTAACGATGCTCGGCATCGCGGCAATCGTCGGTGCGGGAATTTTTGCAATGGTCGGTCAGGCATCTTTTAACGGCGGTCCGGCGGTTGTTCTGCTTTTCCTATTTGCCGCCATCGCCTGCGGATTTGCCGCACTTTGTTACGCGGAGTTTGCTGCACGGATTCCGATTGCGGGTTCGGCTTATACTTATGCTTACGCAAGTTTCGGCGAACTCGCGGCGTGGATCATCGGTTGGGATTTGCTGGTCGAATACGCCATCGGCAACATCGCCGTTGCAATTAGTTGGAGCGATTATTTTACGCGATTGCTTAACGCTCAGGGTTTGAGAATTCCGGCTTATTTTACGATGGATTTTTTAAGTGCTTCACGCGGATTTGAGGAAAATCAGGCACTTGTCGAAGGAGTGATAAATCAGGGACAATCGTTAAATTCACTTCTTTCAATGACGGGCGATCAGTTGACGAAAGTTTCCGACAAACTCAGTCCGTCTATTGTCGAAGCATATTCGGCTTGGACGACGGCACCGCGAATCGGAAGTTTACCGGTAATTCTCGATATTCCCGCTTTGGGAATCGTGGTTTTAATCACATTTATCGTCTATATCGGAATCCGCGAATCGAAAACCGCTTCAAACATTATGGTTTTTTTGAAACTGGCGGTTATATTTCTCGTCATAGTCGTCGGTGCTTTTTATGTCAATACCGATAATTGGACACCTTTTGCACCGAACGGTTTTAGCGGCGTGATGGCGGGCGTAGCGGCGGTTTTCTTTGCATATATCGGTTTTGACGCACTGGCGACAACCGCCGAAGAATGCAAAGACCCGTATGTAAATCTGCCACGCGGAATGATCTATTCACTTCTGATCTGCACGGTTTTGTATGTCATTCTCGCACTCGTTTTGACCGGAATGGTCAATTACACACTTTTAAATGTCGGCGATCCGCTTGCATTTGTTTTCGGACCTGACGGCATAAATATTCCCTGGATTTCGGGTGTCGTTGCCGTTAGTGCGATTATCGCCATTGCCACGGTTTTATTAGTCTTCCAACTCGGTCAGCCGAGACTTTGGATGGCGATGAGCCGCGACGGACTTCTGCCGAAAATCTTTTCGTCAATCCATCCGAAATTCAGAACGCCCTGGTTTTCGACAATTTTAACGGGATTTCTCGTGGCAATTCCGGCTTTGTTTATGAATTTATCCGAAGTTACGGATTTGGCGGTTATCGGAACGCTTTTCGCTTTCACACTCGTCTGTGCAGGCGTGCTTGTCAAAGATAAGGAATTCGGACGCGAAAACCGCTTTGTGCCTTATATAAATTCTCAATTTATTGTTCCGGTTATAGTATTTCTACTTCTATTCGGAGTCATATATTTTCAAGGTGTTAACGCTCTTAACGCAGGAGATAAACCTGATGAAGTTAGAATCTCAACTGAAACATTTGAGAAGATAACGCCGGATGACAAATATTCTGCATTTAGCTTTAGCACTTTGACCAATGGCGAAGTTTATTCAAAAGGATTTGGAGCTATCGGTGATTTCTTCACCCCTGATACCAGTTCGGAAGAACTCGAAGCAGTATTTACTCTGCCGAGAAAAGAAAAGTCAGTTACGTTTTCACCAACAGAAAAAATTGTTCTTGTTGATAAAAGCGGAGAAAAAGAGATAAAATTCTCGCCCGATCAAGCAAAAGCAGAAAGCAAGTTAGGTTATTTCTTAGGAATTACACCTTTTGTAACTGAAACAACGACAACAACTCCGAATTTGGAATCGCCAACCATTATCAATACAAATGACGGGAATATGAGCGTAACACTTACGCAAACTCGAAAGGAAGAACCTTGGCTAAGTGCCGCTTCTCATAAGATTCCATACACGGTATTTTTTATATTCCTGTTTATTTTGGCGTTTTTGAGTTTTACCAAAAAGTTTACGCTTATTCCTGTGTTAGGAATTATTTTCTGCACATATTTAATGAGCGAACTCGGTATTACAAACTGGCTCAGATTCGGTGCGTGGTTGCTGGTCGGTTTGCTTGTTTATTTCCTTTACGGTCAAAAACACAGTAAATTAAATAAAATACCTGAAACGGATGAAGTTGCTGAACAGTTGTAATTTTTAACTTATTAAAAATTGAACAAAATATGACGCGGATAATCTTGATTAAAATCAATTTTACCGCGTCCTTTTTTTCTTTACAAATCTTTACAACTTTACTCAAACTAAATCTGCTAATATCTCGTCTAAATCAGCAGTTTTATTACACAATTTTAAGGAGATTTTTCAGATGAAAAACAAATTTTTTTTGATGACGACTTTTTGCCTGCTTTTAATGGCAGTTGCAGTTTCGGCACAGGATAAACAGACGGATTTTTCGGGTGATTGGACGCTTAATAAAGAAAAAAGCGAACTTGGCGAAAGAAACCGTATGGAATCAATGACGATGAAAGTTTCGCAGACCGCAGACGAAATGACCGTTGAAAAAACTATAAAAATGGGCGAAAGACCCGAAGGCGAAAATCGCGGCGGCGGTAACAGAATGGGCGGCGGTGATGGAACGCAAACGCTCAAATATAATCTCAAAGGCAAAGAAACTTCAGCCGATAAGGGCGGTGGAAGACGCGGCGGAGAAGCAAAACTCAAAGCTAAAGCCGAAAAAGACGGCAAACTAAAACTTATTCAAACACGCAGTTTTGAAACACAGATGGGAGCAATCTCGATCAAAACCGTCGAAATATGGGAACTTTCCGCCGACGGAAAAACTTTGACCGTTTCAAGTAATTCCGAAACACCACGCGGAAATATCAGTTCCAAAATGGTTTTTACGAAAGATTAGTTTTGAAAATTAGAATTCAAAATTTTGAAGGCAGGAGTTTAAACTCCTGCCTTTTTTTATGGTGTGAAAATAAATTATTGGAACAAGCATTGTAGTTATAATTTGTTAAAAAAATACTTGCAGTTTTTGAAAAATTAGTTAATTATTGCATTCAATACTTTTCGCTTTATAATGACCAATCAGGAAATCAAATGCGTCGGGATTGTCGTTAAGCCTAATCACAAAGAGGCTTGGGAAACGGCTTGCGAGCTTTCCGAGTGGTTTAATGAGGCGGGGCTGCGGGTGTTGGGGAAACCGCGACGGGAAAATGAAGTCTGCGATATTGAAACGGCGGAAACGCGGGAATTTAAGGAAGAAGCGGATTTGATCGTCGTGCTTGGCGGCGACGGGACGATGATTTCAACGGCACGTTTGACGGGCAAGCGGGAAATTTTAGTTCTCGGCATAAACTACGGAAGTCTCGGATATTTAACGGAGTTTCGCATCGAGGAAATGTATGATGCTCTGAATTCGATATTTGAAGGGAATTTTGCCATCGAAACCCGCGTGATGCTTGATGTCGAACACTGGCGGGATGGTGAAAAATTGGCAAATGGGCGAGTCTTAAATGATGTCGTTATCAACAAAGCGGCACTGGCGAGAATTATTGAAATCGAAGTCGAATTAAATGAGCAGTATGTCAATTCGTTTCGTGCCGACGGTTTAATTGTTTCAACTCCGACGGGTTCGACCGCCTACAATCTTTCGGCGGGCGGACCGATTATTTATCCCTCGATGAATGCGGTTGTAATTACGCCGATCTGCCCGTTTACATTAACGAATCGTCCGATTGTAATGCCCGATAATGCCGAGATAACTTTGAAATTAATAAACACGAGAGAA
>JBGTKR010000526.1:0-10894 GCA_041744535.1 Pyrinomonadaceae bacterium | reverse complement strand
AACTTAAAACAGATTCCCTTTAAACTGCATTCCGGCGACCCGAAAACATTAACGATCAGCAGTTCGGGCGAAGGCGTGGTAACCAGTAAGGACATCGAACACGACGGCGATGTCGAGATTCTCGATGATGACATTCACATCGCAACTTTAAGCAAGGGCGGCGAAATAAATATCGAAATGCGTCTGAAAAAGGGACGCGGCTATGTTTCCGCCGAATTTAATAAAGACGAGGATTTATCCGTCGGTTATATTCCGATTGATTCGGTTCACACGCCGATCAAAAAAGTAAATTACACAGTCGAAAAAACCCGTCAGGGTTCAAACACCGAATACGATAAGTTGACATTAGAAGTCTGGACGGACGGTTCGGTTTCGCCGGAAGATTCAATCGGTTTGGGGGCAAAGCTCGTTAAAGACCATATGTCAATCTTCGTCAACTTTGAGGAAGAGGAAGAAGAATTTGCTTACGAGGACATCGCTCGTCCGCCGCTTCTTAGAAATGACCTGCTTGACCGTTCGGTTGATGAACTCGAACTTTCCGTGCGTTCATACAACTGCTTGAAAAACGCGGATGTCCGCACCATCCGTGATCTGATCCGACGCAGTGAAAAAGATATGCTCGGCACAAAGAATTTCGGTAAAAAATCGCTCAACGAGATCAAGGATTTGCTGCACGGAATGGGACTCGATTTCGGTATGGATTTTGACGAAGCGGGCAACCCGATTCCGGGTTCGGGCGGACGGGATTTATAATTATTGGTAAATAGTCATTAGTGAATAGTAAATAGTTTTGTTTATTCAAAGCCAATCTGCTGTTCACTATTCACTATTTTCTATTCACTATTTACTATATAAAACTATGCGACATTTAAAAGCACATCGTAAATTAAACAGAACAACCGAACATCGAATTTCGATGCTTCGCAATATGGCCACTTCTTTGATAAATTCCGAAAAGGAATATATTATAACAACAGTTCAAAAAGCCAAAGAACTTCGCCCGTTTGTTGAAAAGGTAATAACCTTAGCCCGCCACGCACAAAAACTAGAAGGCGACGACGCAGGTATCAAAAAAGTTCATTTGCGACGGCAGGCGGCAAATTATTTTCATTCGGGAAACCGCAACTTTAAAAAAGAACAAAGCCGCTTTGGAACTCAAAAAGGTGAAGTTCAAAGAACTGCGGGAGTTAAAGCCGTCAAGAGACTTTTCGACGAACTCGGCGAGCGTTATAAAGACCGCAACGGCGGTTATACACGCATCGTCAGGATCGGAGGTCGCCGCAAGGGTGATAATGCGGAAATGGCTGTTATCGAACTGGTTGACAATCCGCGTGAATTGGCGGCTGGCAATAAATAACGAAAGTTAAGGAGCATCAATCAAAATGGCTTCAGCGACATCAAAAGAAGATAATAAAGAAGGTTACAAAGAAAAAAACAAGGTTACAGACCCGTCATTAAATATGTCTGAACTGCGTGAGTTGGCAGACTTGATTGATAAACACGGGTTTACCGATTTTGAGTTTGAAAACAAAAGGATTCGTGTCCGTCTGAGCAAAAATGTGATTGTCGCTTCCGCATCGCAAACCGCACAGACGGCACAACCTGCTTCACAAGTTCAGGAAACTTCATCTGCTCAAACATCCGCCGCAAATGAAAAAACTTCAACCGATTCCGCTGATGAAACAGGCGAAACCGATGACGGTTTACACAAGATAACTTCGCCTATCGTCGGAACATTTTACAATTCACCCGCTCCCGATAAACCGCAGTATGTTAAAGAAGGCGACAAGGTTTCCGCCGATACGGTTGTCTGCATTGTCGAAGCGATGAAGTTGATGAACGAAATTCAAGCGGAAGTTTCGGGTGAGGTCGTCAAAATTTACGTCGAAAATGCTCAACCCGTCGAATTCGGACAGCCGCTTTTCGGAATCAAAAAATAGTCCAAAGTCCGATGTCCAAAGTCCAAAGTCAAATATAATTTTGTCAAAAAACGGACTTTGGACTTTGGGCTTTGGATTTTGGACTTATAAATGAGTAAAAGGGAAATCAAAAAAATTCTGATAGCAAATCGCGGCGAGATCGCCTGCCGGATTATGTGGACTTGCAAAGAGATGGGAATCCGCACGGTTGCCGTTCACTCGGAAGCAGATCGTGATGCCTTGCACGTCAGATTTGCCGATGAAGCAATTTGCATCGGTCCGGCGAGTTCGATGGAAAGCTATCTGAATATTCCCGCAATTATAAGTGCGGCAGAGATCACGAATGTTGATGCGATTCATCCGGGTTACGGTTTTCTGGCGGAATCTTCAACCTTTGCAAAGATTTGCGAAGAATGCAATATAAAATTCATCGGTCCGAAGCCGGAAATTATCAAAATGATGGGCGATAAGGTCGAAGCCCGCCGGACAATGAAAGCGGCTGGCGTTCCGATTCTGCCCGGAAGTCCAGACCCGATTGCCGACACGGAAGAAGCAAAAAAAATTGCCAAGGAAATAGGTTTTCCTTTAATAATCAAAGCGGCAGCAGGCGGCGGCGGACGCGGGATGAGAATTGTCCGCGAAGAAAAAGATTTGGATAGTCAGCTGCAAGCCGCACAGACCGAAGCACTTGCCGCATTTAATAACGATTCGGTTTATATTGAAAGATACATCGAGCGTCCGAGACATATCGAAATTCAGGTTTTAGCCGACGAACACGGCGACTGCATACATCTCGGTGAACGCGAATGCACGATTCAGCGGCGGCATCAAAAACTGCTTGAGGAAGCACCTTCGCCCGCTTTAACTCCAGAATTGCGAAAACAGATGGGAGATGTTGCCGTTAAAGCCTGCAAGGAAATCGGTTATTCGAGTGCCGGAACTTTCGAGTTTTTGCTTGATGAAGACGGTTCATTTTATTTTATGGAAATGAACACACGGATTCAGGTCGAGCATCCGGTAACGGAAATGGTTACTTTGGCGGACATCGTTTATAATCAAATTCGTATTGCCAAAGGCGAAACGCTCAGTTATAAGCAGGAAGATGTGCAGATCGTCGGTCATTCCATCGAATGCCGCATCAATGCCGAAGACCCCGAAACTTTTCGACCTTCGCCGGGAAAAATCACGGCATTCAACATTCCGGGCGGTCCCGGAGTTCGCGTTGATACGGCGGTTTATCCCGATTATGTCGTGCCGCCTTATTACGATTCGATGATCGCCAAACTGATCGTTCACGCCAGAACACGCGAAGGTGCGATTCGCCGTATGCGTCGGGCTTTGGAAATGATGGTTGTCGAGGGAATAAAAACGACGATTCCTCTGCATCAAAAGATTATGGAAAATGAAAAATTTCAGGCAGGAGATTTTTCAACCAAGTTTATGGAAGAGTTTATGGAAGCGGAAGATTTGAAGAAAAAGGCTGAAAATGCAGGTTGAGAAATTGACCAATCAACACTTTCCATTTACCATTTGAATTGTTAGAAAGTAAAATTTTTTGCGGTTATCAGTTTTGATAAGCTGAAGTTACTGCGATATAGGAGAGATCATTTTTTAATAGAAGTTATTATGCCGACAGAAAAAGAAGTAAAAGAAAAAGTAGTCAACGACTACAAATTACACGATAAAGATACGGGTTCGTCGCAGGTGCAGGTTGCACTTCTTACGCAGCGGATCAATGAACTTATGGATCATTTTAAGGTTCATAAAAAAGATCATCATTCCCGTCGGGGACTATTAAAAATGGTCGCTCAACGCCGGAAACTTCTTGATTATCTCAAACGTAAAGATATTGGTGAATACCACGAGATCATCAAGAAACTTAATTTGAGAAGATAAAAAAGTGGAAAGTGGTAAATGGTAAGTGGTAAGTTTAAGAATTTAATAGAGTTTTTTGAAATTATATTAAATAAGAGTTGACTGAAAAGTTAATATTCTCAAAAATTTTCTTAAAACTTACCACTTACAACTTACCGTTTACCACTTAAAAAAGATTTCTTCGAGTCATTGTTAGAAAGATTCTCTCGAAGATTTGCCTTTTGACCGGCTGAACGTGACAGCAATTTTTTTGGTCATTAGTGCAACAGAGAATCATTCGTTACAGGTAAATTAACAAAAACCTAAAACGGCAGAGCATCACGGCGATAGCTTTTGCCGTTTTTTGTTATAAAAGGAACATAAAAATATATGTCAAAGAAAAAATATTTGAATGAATCAATAAAATTAGGCGGAAAAGAATTAACCGTCGAAACAGGCAAAGTCGCCAAACAAGCCGATGGTTCGGTTGTAATAAGTTACGGCGATACGAAATTATTAGTTACGGCGGTCAGCGATACGAAACCGAAGGAAGGATTGAACTTTTTTCCATTGACGGTTGAATATAGAGAGTCGAGCTATTCGGCGGGACGCATTCCGGGAAATTATTTTCGCCGCGAAGGTCGCCCGAATGAAAAGGAAGTTTTAACCTGCCGTTTGATTGACCGTCCGGTGCGTCCGCTTTTTCCCGATAATTACAGATACGAAACACAGGTCGTCGGCAATGTATTGTCCGCCGATTCGGATAATGATCCCGATGTAATCGCAATTACGGGTGCTTCGTGTGCTTTGTATCTATCAAATATTCCGTTTGTAAATCCGATTGCCGGAGTTCGCATCGGTTTGGTCGAAGGGAAATATTTGGTTAATCCGACTTATGATGAAAGACGCGAATCGGATTTAAACTTGATCGTCGCGGGAACGGAAGAAGCCATCGTAATGGTCGAAGCCGAAGCCAACGAAGTCGAAGAAAATATTATGGTCGAAGCGATGCTTTTTGCTCATAAAGAGATCAAACGACTTTGTTTGTGGCAAAAGGAATTGTTCAAAGCATTAGAGATCGAAAAACGCATTTTTGAAGTTCCGCCGATGGACGACAAAATGTATAAACAGATCGAGAAAAAATATACCGACAAAATGCGTGAATCTCTCGATATAACGAGCGGAAAAAGCAAATTGGAAAGCTACACGGCACTTGATGATCTGAAAAAAGAAGTAGTTGAAGGTTACCCGGAAGAGGATTTGGAAAAACGTGCGATGGCTGGAAAAGCATTCGGCACGTTAAAGGAAAGCGTTTTCCGCGAAGATATTTTAAACAATCGGCGGCGGCAGGACGGACGGAAATTCAGTGAGATTCGCAACATTTCCAGCGAAGTCGGCTGGCTGCCGAGAGTTCACGGCTCGGCACTTTTTACACGCGGCGAAACGCAGGCGATTGCCACCGTAACGCTCGGCACAAAGCAGGACGAGCAGGTTATGGACGATCTGGAAAATGGCGAATTGAAAAGAAGTTTTCTGCTTCATTATAATTTCCCGCCGTATTCAGTCGGCGAAGCCGGACGCATTGGCGGAACAAGCCGCCGCGAGATCGGACACGGAAATCTTGCCCGCCGTGCCTTAGAACCGCTTCTGCCTGACGATGAAGATTTTCCATATACGATCAGAATCGTTTCCGACATCACCGAATCAAACGGTTCGTCTTCAATGGCTTCCGTCTGCGGCGGATGTCTGGCGATGATGGATGCGGGCGTTCCTTTAAAGGGAATGGTTGCGGGAATTGCGATGGGCTTGGTTTTGGAAGAAAATCGTTACGCAATTTTGTCAGACATCGCCGGTGCGGAAGATCATTACGGCGATATGGATTTCAAAGTTACGGGAACTGAAAAAGGAATCACGGCTTTGCAGATGGATATAAAGGTCGAAGGCATCAATGCTCAAATTTTGGTCGAAGCACTAGAACAAGCCAAAAAAGGTCGTCTTTATATCTTGAAAGCAATGTCGCAGACGCTCGAAAAACCGCGTGAGGACATTTCAGACTTTGCTCCGCGAATTATCACGATCAAAATTGATCCCGATAAAATCCGCGACATCATCGGACCGGGCGGTAAGATGATTCGCTCGATCACGGAAGAAACCGGAGCGACGATTGACATCGAAGACGACGGCACGGTGAACATTGCGACGGCGGATAGTGCAGCGGCGGAAGCGGCACTTGAACGCATCAGAGCTTTGACTGCCGAAGCCGAAGTCGGCGAAAATTATCTCGGAACTGTTTCGAGAATCGTTGACTTCGGAGCATTCGTTGAAATCTTCCCCGGAGTTGACGGGCTTCTGCACATTTCGGAAATTTCCGAACGCCGAATCCGCGATGTCCGCGACGAACTCAAAGAAGGACAGCAAATAATGGTCAAATGTATCGGCAAGGAGGGAAATAAAATCAAACTTTCCCGCAAAGCCGTCTTAAAGGACGAAAAAGCCGAAGAAGCAAGCAGTAATTAATGTATTACAAATAGCTGAAAACAAACCGAAACTTTTTTGAAAAGGTTTCGGTTTGTTTTTTTTATTTGATATGAAAGCCATATATGATAATTTAATCTTTGCCGGGATAAATTGTTGTAAAAAAAGATAAATTTTTTTGGAATATATTTGTATTAGGTCTTTTTAATTGATGAATGACCAACACAGGTCGGACGGACGGATTAAAAAATATACAAAAATTGCACAAAAGACGTGCATTTTGGTTTAAAGTTTGTTATATTTTGTGGCACAGTCCCTCCAGAACTAAAAATGGCTAGAGTTTTTACACTAAAACTCTGAGGTCGTAGAAGTTTAAATACCAAATAGTATAAAGTTGGGTAAATTAAAATGATTAAGAATAATTTAAGATTTTTCCTTTCGGCGGTCAGCTTGTTTTCAATGTTGTTAGTAATAACAGGTTCGATCACAGCCGCTCCGGTTCGCTACAATCAGATCACACAAATCGTCAATGCCAAACCGGGCAAAGCCAATACGGGGAATTATACACAACTTCGTTTATCAAACGATCCGGTCAATGATCCGGTGAAGGACGGAGATGGGGACGGCGACGGTGATAATGACAAAAGCGGCACAAGCAAACCGCAGCAGGATGATCGTGTAATTACTGAAACCAGTTTTGAGATCATTCAGGAAGAAGATTGTGACTGCACTCCGATCAAAGTCGGCGGCGGTTTTCCATATTGGGCATTATTGGGATTAGGAGCAATTCCGTTCTTATTCCTGATACCGAGAAACAGCCCGACACCGACACCGACACCGCCGACCACGCCAACGCCGACGGTAACGCCAACGCCGACACCAACGGAAACGCCAACGCCGACTCCGACGATGACACCAACGCCGACACCAACGGAAACGCCAACGCCGACTCCGACGATGACACCAACGCCGACTCCGCCCCCGATGACACCGACACCGACACCGCCGGAGCCTATACCTGAACCGATAACTATGCTTTTATTCGGAACGGGACTTGCCGGAGTAGGTTTTGCCGCCCGACGCAGGTTTGGTAAAAGCGAAGATGATGATGAAACGGAAGAATAGAAGTTAAAGTTCGGGATTCTGAAATGAAGGGAATTTTTCAAAAAAAACTTTCATTTCAGAAAAATATAAATTAAACTTAAACAAATTTTCGAGAGGCGTTAGAAAAAACGCCGTTTTCTCAAACTTAAAAGAGGTTAGAAAAATGCGTAGAAACAGATACAAAATTTTATTCGTGATCGGGCTGATATTAACATTCGGCTTAACGAGCATTTTTGCCGCCGGAGGCAGCAACGATAAAAAGAAAAAACAAGACAGACCGAAAAACACCGGAATTCTTTCCGTTAAAGCTACGCCGAATGCTCTGCCCGTCAAGGTTGACGGACAGGTTGTCGGAATGAGCGGCATCACGGAAGGAGCGGAATTTTATCTGACACCGGGCATACATCTTGTAGAGATCGAAGGTCCGAACGGTCAGAGATTTACAAAAGAGATAAATATTGTCAAAAACGTCAAAAATTGTATCTGCTTAAATGTTGTAGAAAACACGATCAGCCGACCTTGCCCGTATAATATCGTCGTTGACGGACCTGATCGGGTGAATGACGGAGATTTAATAACCTTCTCCGCCAGAGATTTAGCCGCGACAACGGCAATCTCGCCGGTAGCGGTCAATTACACCTGGAAGGTTACTCCTTCAACGGCAAGAATCACCAGCGGACTCGGAACATCGGCGATCACGGTTGATACGACCGGAATGGGCGGACGCGGCATTACTGCCGAAGTTACCGCTTGGGACGGAGTTTATGATGCAAACTGCCGCCAAATAAAATCGGTTTATACCGATGTTGCAAGATTGGAATTACCACCGATAGAAACACCTCTGTTTGATGAATTCCCGTCAATCGCTTTTGATGATGATAAGGCTCGGCTTGATAATTTAGTGATCGAGCTTCAAAATAATCAGGACAATATGGGCTATGTCATAATCTATCAAGGCACGGACAGACGCGGACAGCGAACAAATATGGATAAGTTACAGCAGAGAACTTTAGACTATCTGGTTAAAACCCGTGGGGTTGATCCGAGAAGATTAACAATTGTTCGCGGCGGAACACGCCCGGTAACGACCTACCAAATTTACATTGTTAAGCCCGGAGGACCTATTCCCGATCCGAATGAATAAAAGGGAATTTCAGTTCTAATCTTGAAAAGGATGGCTTCGGTCATCCTTTTTTGTTTTGTTCATTGTTCGTAGTTCTTTGTTCGTTGTAAAATGCTCATTCGGATTTGCGATTTGCGATTTGCAATTTGCGATTCTTGAGATAATAAAAACATAGCGATTTCTGTTTGGTCAAATCAGAAACCAATCGCAAATCGCAAATCTAAAATCTAAAATTAAAATATGTCAGCACCAAATATTGAGACAATCGTAAATTTATCAAAACGCAGAGGCTTTGTTTTCCCCGCATCCGACATCTACGGCGGATTGGGAAGTGCGTGGGATTACGGCTCGCTCGGAGTCGAATTAGCTAATAATATCAAACAAAACTGGTGGCGTTGGATGGTTCACGAACGCGACGACATCGAGGGAATTGATTCGTCAATAATCCAAAATCGCAATGTCTGGAAATACAGCGGACACGAAGCGACTTTCAATGATTTGTTGACCGATTGCCGCACCTGCAAAAAGCGTTTTCGGGCAGATAAGTTGGAAGATGTGAACTGCGAACTAAAGCCTTCAAAACATCCGGGCGAAACTGATAAATGCGACCTGACCGAACCTCGTCCTTTTTTGACGATGCTTTCGACAAGGCTCGGAGCAGTTGCCGACGAGGAAGATTATCACTCAATGGCATATTTGCGTCCCGAAACCGCACAGGGAATTTTTATCAACTTTGCAAATATCTTAAACACGACAAGCCGCAAACTGCCTTTTGGAATCGCTCAAATCGGAAAGGCTTTTCGTAACGAAATTACGCCCGGAAATTTCGTTTTGCGAACACGCGAATTCGAGCAAATGGAAATGGAGTATTTTTGTCATCCAGAAAAAGCTCCCGAATTCTTTGAAGAATGGGTTGAAAACTATATGAACTGGCTGACAGGTTTGGGAATTTCCGGGAAAAACCTATACAAGTATGAAGTTGTCGGCGATGAATTGGCACATTATTCCGCCCGCACAGTTGACATAATGTATCGCTATTTCCCGGAACGCGAGGATGAAGAAAAACAATGGGACGAATTAATGGGAATCGCCAATCGCGGAGATTTTGATACGAAAGCACATTCCAAAAAAGTTTTAGATGCAGAAGGAAATCGCATAAATCCTGATTCGGTTGATGATTTGTCATATCACGATCCATACACAAACAAGCGTTTTTATCCGTATGTTATCGAACCCGCAATCGGCGTGAACCGCACGCTTTTATCGGTTTTGATGGATTCTTACACGGAAAAAGAAGATCGTGTTGTGCTAAAACTTTCGCACGAACTTGCACCGATCAAAGTCGCCATTCTACCGCTCAAGAAAAACAAAGATGAGATCGTCGAAATGGCACGCAAGATCAAAAAAGACTTAACCAAATCAATGCGTGCGGTCTATGACGACACGGGAAGCATCGGCAAACTCTACGCTCGTCAGGACGAAGTCGGAACTCCTTTCTGCGTAACGGTTGATTTCGATTCATTGGACGATCAAACCGTAACCGTCCGTAATAGAGATACTTGGGAGCAGGAGCGTGTGAATGTGGATAATTTGAAAAGTTATTTGCAAGACCGTTTGGATTAATTAACTTTTGGCGGATGGCGATTAACTAAAATATCATCTTTGCGAATTTGTATAATTCGAGGACGATTTAATTTCAACAATTCTATTGTTACCTGACCTGTTTCAGTATTTGGCTGAATCAGCAAAAAATCTTCCGATCAAGAAAAATGTTCATTCCAATTCATTATTCTTGGATTAAACAAAACAGTTTCGCTTACAAATTGTTTGTTGGATTTATGACGATTGCAATGAAAACAGGCTAAAGCAAGATTTTCAAGTTCATCAGTTCCGCCTTTTGAAGTTGGAATAATGTGGTCAATGGTAAAAGGAATTAATTGCCAGCGTTCATTTGAATGGCACTATTCACATAGAAATTTCGCTCTTTGACGAACCTTTTTTGTAACAAACGGTGAAAACTTATGCGGCAATTTCTACCTCTGGATTTATAGTAGAATTTCTGATAAGCCTGTTGACGTGGCTTAGATAATCGTCAATTTCTTCGTAGGCATTAAACTCTTTTGTTTCTGCGGGCGTTAATGTTGAGAGTTTTTCTTTTTCGAGCAATTCGGCAATTCTATTTTGAATTTTTTCTGTCGCTCGGAAAATAATTACACCTTGTTCAACTTCAAGGCGAATGGCGTTTTCGCTTAAAAGTGTTTTTGGTAAGTTTTTAGTATCAATACTTCGGACAGAATTAAGGAGAGATAACCGCATAGTTGCTTAACTCTTCTAAAACTTCTTGGTATTTTATCAAACTCTGCTCCAAACCTGACTTGCTAATAAATAGTTTGAGCAGGTGTTCATTGAAGAATCTTTG
>JBGTKR010000525.1:0-5209 GCA_041744535.1 Pyrinomonadaceae bacterium | reverse complement strand
GATTATGCGAAAATCAAGGATTTTAAAGTATGGATGAACGATCACGAAAAAAGCGGTGAGATTATGGCATTTATCCGCGACAAAAATCCTCTGCAATTTTAGAAACTTGCCAAAACCGAATTCTAAACAAAATTCATATATGTTAATATTTTCTCAGTCTTAATTTATGCAGCCCCGCAAAATTTCAATCTTAGGTTCAACCGGCTCAATCGGATGCAATACTTTAAAAGTTGTCGAACATCTCGGCGGTATTGATGTCGTCGCTCTCGGAGCGGGGCGAAATATGAAAGTTTTCGCCGAACAGATTTTTCAATTCCAACCTGAAATTATTTCGTGTGAAGACGAAAATTGTGCTGAAGAACTGCTCAAATTGCTTCATTCAAAAAAACTTTCCAAAATTCCAAAATTCTTAACGGGTGAAAAGGGTTTAATAGAAATTGCGACGCACGAAAAAGCGGAAATCGTCGTTTCGGCAACTGTCGGTGCAGTTGGATTTGTGCCGACTTTGCGGGCGATTGAAGCGGGAAAAACGATTGCACTCGCCAACAAAGAAACTTTGGTAATGGCGGGCGAATTGATGACGCAAGCCGCTGAGAAAAATGGTGTGGAGATTTTGCCCGTTGATTCGGAACATAATGCTCTGCATCAATGTTTGCGGGGCGAAAAAGTTTCGGAAGTCAAACGTCTGATTCTAACGGCTTCGGGCGGACCTTTTCGCACCAAATCAAAAGAAGAAATTGAAAATGCGACACGCGAAGAAGCCTTGAATCATCCGACTTGGGATATGGGCGACAAAGTTACGATTGATTCGGCAACTTTGATGAATAAAGGCTTTGAAGTTATCGAAGCACATTGGCTTTTCGGGTTTGAGGCGGACGAGATCGGCGTTGTCGTCCATCCGCAATCGGTTGTTCATTCGATGGTCGAAATGGTTGACGGTTCGATCATCGCACAACTCGGCGTAACCGATATGAAACACGCGATTCAATATGCTTTAACTTACCCGAAACGAATCGAAAATTGCCTGCCGCCGCTTGATTTTACGCAGATTTCAGAGCTTAATTTTGAAACTCCCGATCTTGAACGCTTTCCAAATTTAGCAATCGCCTACAAAGCATTAAAAAAAGGCGGCACGACACCCGCCGTTTTAAATGCTTCAAACGAGATCGCCGTTCAAGCATTTTTGGACGGTAAAATAAAGCTCAATGAAATCTCACAAATAAATGAGAAATTAGTTGAAAGTCATACGCCGAAAAATGTTGATAGTTTGGAAATTGTTTTAGAAGCCGATGCGTGGGCAAGAAAATCGGCTATAATGTGTTTGGAAGAAAAAGCCTTGGCAATGTAAAAAGAGGTAATAATTATGCAAACGACAACCGAAATTCAAGTTTCAAGAATGCCTTTAAAAAGTGAAAGCATTAAAAGTAGTTCGCAAAATGAAACTGTAAAAGTTCATCGTTGGACGAGGGAAGAATATTATAAAATGGCGGAACTCGGTTTTTTTCAAGAGAAAAGAGTTGAATTAATTGATGGAGAAATAATTGAAATGGCACCGATGAAAAGTCCTCACGCAACTTCCGTATCCTTATTAAATAATGAGTTAAGAAAATTTTTCGATAAAGGCTTTAATGTTCGCAGTCAACTTCCGTTGAGTTTTGGAAAAGCAAATGAGCCTGAACCCGATATAGCAATAGCGAAAGGAGATATTAGAGATTTTGCAAAATCACATCCTAAAACAGCCGAATTAGTTATCGAAGTTTCAGACTCAACTTTAAGTTATGACCGCAATAAAAAAGCGAGCCTTTATGCCAAAAATAAAATTCAGGATTATTGGATATTAAATCTTAACGGCAGATGTCTGGAGGTTTATCGAAAACCCAAAAAAGACAAAAAACTCGGATTTATTTATTCCGAAATTAAAATTTTTACGGAAGAAGACTCAGTTTCGCCGCTTATTAATCCGAAGGCGAAAATAAAAATTGCGGATATTCTACCGTAAAATTGGAAAAGTTCAGCGAAAAGTTTTACACTTATTGATTGCAACTTATGTTTAGTATTTTGTTTCTAACAGACAAGTTTTTATATAAAGGAATTTATAATTTATGCCAGATATTTTATTAGTAATTTTAGCAGTCGTGTTTGTTCTCGGTGTAGCGATAAACATTCACGAATTCGGACATTTTATTGTTGCCAGACTTTTGGGAATGCGGGTAGAAGCATATTCATTTTTCGGCATCGGACCGCGAATATGGGGATTTAAGAAGGGAAACACGGATTATCGGATCAGTGCGATTCCGCTTGGTGCTTACGTCAAATTATACGGCGACGAAGCAACCGCATCATTGGAAGGCGGAAGCAGCGACGGTGAACAAGTTCCCGAATCCGAACTTTATGAATTGCGTCCGCGTTGGCAGAAGTTTCTCGTAATGGTCGGCGGACCGTTTATGAATATTGTTCTTGCGTTGGCGATTCCGTTTACAATTGCTTTGATCCAAGGCGTGCCGTCCGTGCCTTCGCCGATTGTCGGTTATGTTCAGGCAAACGGTGCGGCGGACAAGGCGGGAATTGAGGTCGGCGACAGAATCGTAAGTTATGACGGAACAAAAGACCCGACTTGGATGCGGATTCAGGAAGACACATTTCTTTTGCCCGAAAAAGAAACGCCGATTGTCGTTGAACGCGGCGGTAAACAAATTCCGCTGACCGTCAAACCGACTAAAATTGAGCGGGACGGAAATGTGATAGGAAGTCTTGATATTGCCCCAGATGCAGGAACTGAGCCGGTTGTCGTTGGTTCGATAAATCCCGAATTGCCTGCCGCAAAATCAGGCTTGCAAAAAGGCGATTTAATTACTTCGGTAAACGGAAAACCGCTTCGCAATTCGCTTGAAATGAAAACAATCATCAACGATGCGAAAGATGAGCCGATCACATTAATAGTCAGTCGAAACGGCGAAACAAAAGAAATCAAAACCAACACCAAAAAGACCGCAGGCGGAGATTATCAGATAGGAATCGGATTCGGCGACAGCGGATCGGTAGCAAGAGATTCAGTCGGTCTGGCGGGTGCGGCTGGTTATGCTTTCGATGCGAACTGGAGAATTTTGCGTCTGACCGGAAAAGCCTTCGGGCAAATGTTTGCCGGTGAACGCTCGGTCAAAGAAGGCGGAATTGCGGGACCTGTCGGAATTGTTCAAATAATTTCACAAATCGTCCGTGAAGCGGGTTTTGCCGGATTATTTCCGATTCTTATGGTTATCAGCCTTAATTTAGGAATCTTCAACCTTTTGCCGATCCCTCTGCTTGACGGCGGACAGATCGCCGTGCTTGGAATCGAAGCAATTCTTGCAATGTTCGGAATGACGCTTTCAATGGCAATCAAGGAAAAAATTCAACTTGCAGGATTGGCAATAATTATGGTGCTGATGGTGGTCGTTTTGTATTTCGATATTGCAAGGATAATCGGTTAAAAAAAGTTAAACCACAGAAACACGGAGACACAGAGTTTTATAACTTATTTACTAAATTCCAAAAAACCTCTTTAAAAATCTCTCTGTGTTTCCGTGTTTCTGTGGTAAAAAATAATTAAATGAGAAGAAAATCAAAATCCGTAATGGTCGGAAATGTGCAGATCGGCGGCGATGCTCCGGTTGTCGTGCAGTCAATGACCAAGACCGATACGGAAAATGTTGATGAAACCGTTGCACAGGTGGATAAAATGGTCGAAGCCGGATGCGAGATCGTGCGTATCGCCGTGCCGAATCCCGAAGCCGCAAAATCATTGGTCGAAATCCGCAAGCGTGTCAAAATTCCCATCGTCGCAGACATACATTTTCATTACAAATTAGCTTTGCAGGCACTCGATGCCGGAATTGATAAACTTCGCATCAATCCGGGAAATATCGGTTCGATTGACAGAGTTAGGGAAGTCGTTAAAGCAACGGAAGCGAAAGGCGTGCCGATCAGAATCGGTGTCAACGGCGGTTCTCTGGAAAAAGATTTACTTGAAAAATACGGGACGGCAACGCCGGAAGCGATGGTCGAATCGGGAATGCGGCACGTGCGGATTTTGGAAGATTTAAATTTTAACGACATCGTGATTTCCTTAAAAGCCTCGGATGCCAGACGCACAATTGAAGCATATCGTTTGATGGCGGAAAAGGTAAATTATCCGCTGCATCTCGGTGTAACCGAAGCGGGAACTCCATTCGGCGGGACGATAAAATCCGCCATCGGTTTGGGCGTTCTGCTTTATGACGGAATCGGGGACACAATTCGCGTAAGTTTAGCGGCAGAACCGGATGAAGAAATTCGCGTCGGTTGGGAAATTTTGAAAAGTCTGGAACTGCGTCAAAGAGGCGTTACGGTTGTCGCTTGTCCAACCTGCGGACGGCTCGCGATTGATGATTTTGTCGGCATTGTCACAGAAGTCGAACGGCGTTTACAGCACGTTGAAGAACCGCTTCATCTTTCGATTATGGGTTGTGCGGTCAATGGTCCGGGTGAAGCACACGATTCACAGCTCGGCATCACATTCGGGCGGCAAGTCGGGATGATCTTCAAAGACGGCGTGCCGATGCGTCGCGTTTCCGGCGAAGATATTGTCGAGGAATTTGTTAAAGAAGTCGAAATTTTGCGGAAGGAAGGAAAAGATGCAAAATCTTTAACTGAAGAAAAACCGCTGGTGCAGATTACTTAAAAGGGCAGAAACCCGACAGTTATGGAGGGTGCTGATAGAACATACTCAAGCCTGTTTTAAACATCACCCTCATTCATATTCGGGTTTCTGCTATTAAGGAAAAAGTGTTGTAAAAGGAAAGACTGGAATGTTTCTCACAAATCCAAATAATAACGCAACTATCAAAAATATGCCCAAACTCCAAGGCGTAAGTATTCTAAAACCAAAACCGCGACCTCTGATAACAACTGAAAGTAAATAGAAAATCAGATACAAAAACAAAAGCACATAGATCGGAATCAACGCATTAAAACTCAAAGCGGTTAAAATATCCCCGTGAAAAAGTGCGTGAAAACCGCGAGTCAGACCGCAGCCCGAACAGGCAAAACCCGTCATTGCTAAAAGCGGACACGCCGGAAAGAACCTCTCAGTTGAAGGATTAAAAAATCCGACGACGAAACTTCCGGCGGCAAAGACAAAAAGTCCCGCCGCCGCCAAAATGCGTTCCGTCGTCGAACTTAAAATTTTGTT
>JBGTKR010000524.1:0-3668 GCA_041744535.1 Pyrinomonadaceae bacterium | reverse complement strand
TCCGAAGCTCGGCGGGGCGACAAACGGTGAAGGCTGCCACTTTGTTGACCTGATGTATTGGCTGACCGAATCCGAACCGATTAGTGTTACAGCACAAAGTTTACCAATTGGAAACGAAGAACCTCTGGGCATCAACAACATCACCGCCAGCATAAAATTTGCCGACGGTTCAATCGGAAATTTCCTATATACAACCGTCGGAAGCGATGCCGGACAAGGCGAACTCGTCGAGGTTTTCTCAAACGGCGTAGTTGTTTCGAGCGAAGATTTTAAGCGGGTTTCGATCAAAAAATCAAAGGAAAAAAAACGCAGCCGAAAATTTGCCGCGAAAGGTTACGACCTGCAAATGGAAACATTTATCGAAGACATTAAATCGGGACGCAACACGGCAGTTTCGATTTTTGACGGAGCAAGAGCGACAATCGTTTGTATGTTGATGATAGAATCAGCCAAACGCGGAACGCCGATTGATATTGATCTGGCAAGCATTTTGGAGAATGAAGTTTAGAAGTTATTTCTTTGCGAACTTTGCGACTTGGCGGGAAATATTCTTTTTTGCTCCCGCAAAGTCGCAAAGTTGCAAAGGAAGAAATAAGTTAAAATGCAACAGAAAATCCACATTTTACAACTCGGACCATATCCGCCGCCGCGTGGAGGTGTGCAGACAAATATGCTGGCTATTCAGGATGAACTTTTGAAAAACGGGCATCAATCAACGATCATTTCGATCACAAAATCGGAAGTTATCGGCGATGAAAAAAATGTGTATCATCCGCGAAGTCCGTTTGAATTGCTCAAATTTATTCTCACGCTAAAATACGATATTTTGCATTTGCACATCGGCGGCGGTTTGCCGCTGCGTGTGCAAATGTTGATCTTAATGTGCGGTTTATTTGCGAAAGGCAAATCTGTTTTGACCTTTCATTCGGGCGGTTATACGGTTTCCGAAGAAGGACGAAATGCAAGTTATTGGACGTTTCGCGGATTTGCTTTTCGCCGGTTTGATAAAATAATCGTGGTCAATAAATTGATGACCGGGATGTTTGAAAAATTCGGTGTGAAAAGCGAAAACATAAAACTGATTTTCCCATTTACATTGAGCAAACCGAAAACAAATATCGAAATTCCAGATAAATTTCAAGAGTTTTGGGAAAACCACGATAAAACTTTAATTACAGTCGGTTTGCTCGAAACGGATTACGATTTGCCTCAGCAAATTGATGTGTTGGAAAGAGTTTTACGGAAATATCCGAAAACGGGTTTGGTCATAATCGGTTCGGGTTCAATTCATAAAGATTTGGAAAAATTGATTGATTCAAAATCTTATGCCGAACACATTTTGCTTGCTGGCGATACAGACAGAGATGTTGTTCTGCATCTGATCGGAATGGCAGACTTGATGCTTAGGACGACGATGTTTGACGGAGATGCAATTTCGGTTCGTGAGGCTTTATTTTTGGGAACTCCCGTTGTTGCAACTGATAATGGAATGCGTCCCGAAGGATTAAAGTTGATTCCTATGCAAGACATTGATGCTTTGGAAAAGGCGATTAAACAAGAATTTGAACAAAAAGAAACACTTTTACCATCAACGGAAGACGGCTCGAAAAATGTTCGTGATGTCATCGAACTTTATGAAGATGTTTTGTTTTCAAGCAAAGCTGACTGGAATGCAAGCGGCTCGCTTGCACCGTCGCAAAAGCGGCGGAAAAAAGTTTGATCTATTTTGTGTTGAGAGAAAATAACGAAAATTAGCGTGTTTTCACACGCTTGCAAGCGAACCGCCCAGCGTTCCAATACAAAGCCCAATTACTGAATGAAAATGCCGCAAGAAAAATTAAAAGTTTTTATCCTAACGCACGGCGGTTCAGAACGGCTCTTGGAACTTTTGTCTGAAAACAATTCTGTCGAGATTGTCGGCGTTTTTGTTGAAAAAGCTAAAATACTAAAAAGAACCTTTAAGCAAAAACTTGAGCGTTCGATAAAATACGATGGTTATCTGGAAACCTTTAAGAAATTGTCGGCAAAGTTTTTGGGCGGCAAAACCGAAGGTGCGGAGGAACTGGAAGCGGTTCAAAACAAACAGAAAGAACTTGATGAAGTTGCAGAAAAGTTAAACATTCCGCTTTTTCACGTTGATAATTATCATTCGGAAGAAACGAAAAACACATTGAAAAATCTTGATGCCGATCTGGGAATTTTATACGGCACGAATATTATCAGACAATCGGTTTTTGACATTCCGAAAATTGGTTCGATAAATATTCATCAAGGTTTAGCCCCGATCTATCGCGGCGGTCCGACGGTTTTTTGGGAATTGTTTAACGGCGAAAATGAGATCGGAATTACAGTTCACTTTGTCGCACCGAAAGTTGACACGGGCGATCTGATCTTGCAGAAAACCCTACCGTTTGAATATGATTTTGAGAGATACGGTTTGGATTTTGAAAGTTTTTTAAGCGATTTTCGTGCGACTTTGATAGAGCCTTCGTCGCAAATGATGGCGGAAGCAGTTGAGCAAATCGCACTTGGAAAAGAGCAGAGAACAAAGCAGGACACGAGCATCGGCAAGCGTTATCGCATTCCGACGAAGCGGGAAAAAGACAAGTTGGTAAAAATCTTGCGGAAAAGATGTGATTCGTCATATGCAATCCGCAATTCGTCTGCCTAAGAAAGCGAATTACGAATTGCGTAAAATGTATAACGAGAAAAACTGTGAAACAGCAATTATTAAAAACAATCTATAACTTCGGCGTATTTACACCGTTTCACGAATTTAATCGCCGGAAGATTTTGATATTGATGTATCACCGTTTTAGCAAAGAATCGCATCCGCATAAAATCTCCGAAAAAGAGTTTGAAGCACATCTCACATATTTAGCTAAATATAATAATGTATTGAGTTTAAGTGAAGTCGTCGAAGCAAAACGCAACAATTTAGAATTGCCGCCGAATCCGACTGTCATCACGATTGATGACGGATATTCGGACGCTTACGAGATTGCGTTTCCGCTTTTGAAATCATATAAAATGCCCGCCACGCTTTATGTTATTACGGATTTTCTTGACGATAAAATCTGGCTTTGGACTGATTTGACGCGGTATTTGTTAATGGAAAGCGAAGCGGGATTTTTCTCTTATGAACATCCCAATGGTGAAACGGTTGAATCGGAGTTGGAAGATGATCTGCAAAAATTGGAAGTTGCGGGGCGTGTAAATTCCATTTTGAAAAAATTGTCCGATAGCGAAAAGAATTTTCGCATCAAAGAGATTGCCGAGAGTTTAGAAGTTGTGATTCCCGAAAAACCGCCGAAGAATTTTGCACCGATCACTTGGGAGCAGGCGAGAGAAATGGACAGGAGTTTTATGGATATTGAATCTCACACAGTTACACATCCGATCTTACCCAATATCAATGCGGAACATCTTGAATTTGAATTAACAAAATCGAAAACAAAATTAGAGAAAATATTAGAAAGGAAGGTCGAACATTTTTGTTACCCGAACGGTTCGCTCAATGAAGATGTCGAAAAAGCGACGATAAAAGCGGGTTACAAATCGGCTGTAACAACGGAATACGGTTTTAATAACGGGCGGACGAATTTATTTTTACTCAAACGAATTGATGCCGCTCCGAACATCGCAAATTTTGCCCAGAGCGTCAGCGG
>JBGTKR010000523.1:0-3458 GCA_041744535.1 Pyrinomonadaceae bacterium | reverse complement strand
ACTGTAAAAATAATCACGTCTTTCGGGTGCGAGCCAATAATCCTTATTCGGCACGTTTATTCCCGCTTTAACATTATATTTTTCAAACGTCCGCGGCATCACGATAAAACTTAAAATCATTATCAAATACAAAAATGCTTCAAAGATAAAAAAGCCGTTCTTCGACATCCAGCCGTTTGCTTCGCCGTTAAAACCGAAATGCGAAGCCATCGGATCGGGCATTACAGGAAAATAATAAACCGATTGAGCTAATGCCACGCCGATCAAAAAAACAATCACATAAAATGATAAAGTTTTCATCGTTTCGCCAAAACCCTTTCAATCGCATCACAAGCGACCTGCGTTCCATTCTCAACCTCTATGATGCGTTTCGCCTTGTCTGCATTTGCATTATAACTCAAATCCGCAAAAATTTCGGACAATTCTTTTGCCGCATTTTCTGTATTATAATTAGCACGTGAAATCGTCCTTGCAACTCCAAGACGCTCGCAGCGTGCCGCATTATCGGGTTGATCGTGTGAATACGGCATAATCAGAGCGGGGACTCCGGCACGCAAAACCTGTGCGGTTGTCCCGACTCCGCCCTGATGAATGACGCACGCCGCACGCGGAAAAATTCGGCTATACGGAGCATAATCAAACGCGACCCTTTTTTTATCAAGACCTTTCGGCGGCTGATTAAAAATCCCGTAAAGCATCACCGCTCTTTTATTTAATAACCTCGCCGCTTCGATGCTTTGTTCAAAAAAATCCCCCGCATCCATCACCGCTGCACTTCCCAATGTAAAAACTATCGGCGGTTCGCCAGCGTCTAAAAAATTTTCCAAATCCTCCGGCATTTTTCCCATATCCTTTTGCCCGTCATAAAAACAAAATCCCGTTTGAATTGTGGGTTTGTGCCAATCGGGCTGCGGTTTTCCGAGAACTTTGGAAAACATCGCTAAATTTAATAGCTTGGAATGTTTATCTTTAACGATCGGATCGTGATCTTCGCTTAAACCGATTTTTCGGCGAAATTCTTTGTAAGGTTCTAGCCAATTTTTAATCACGCGGTTCATCGCCCAAAAAACCGTCTGATGAAAACGAACTCCGAGAAAATTAAAATGTTTCAGCCATTGAGCATTCGGATAAACATTTCCGTCACAGGAAGAAAAAAGCGAAAGCGGAGCAAGCGTCGTCGAAATCCATTTTAAATTCCGCTTTTCGGCAACCGAATGAGCGGCAAAAACTATTTCGCCCGAAATCAGCAAATCCGCGTCCTCCGTCGCCGCCATCAAATCTTCATACATTTCAAAAGTGTTCGGCAAAAGATATTCTTTCAGAAGCCTTTCCGTTCCCGTTCTCGCATCCATCACGATTTTGGCAGTTTCCTTATCTTCAGGATCAAACTCAGGACGCATCGGCACAAATTCAAATCCGAGCATTGCGATCTTTTCCCGAAACGGTTCGAGCGTCGCAATTTTTATGGAATGTCCGCGTTTTCGCAGTTCAATCGCCAACGCCAGAAACGGATGCAGATCGCCGAGTGAACCGTAAGGTGCAAGCACAATTTTTGCCATAATACTAAGTTGCGTAAAAAAGGTGAAACGAAAACTCCCATCCTTTCAAAGCAGGGGTGGCAGTCGCTTCGACTGACGGGGTGGTTGTCTTCTACGCAGATATTTCACAGATTGATTTCTTCACTAATCTTATTCACGCAACTTTGTATAATTATCTTTCGATTGGAACTTTTTCCTTTTCGTTTTCCAATTCAAAATCCGTCAATTCATCATCGTCAAAATCCGCTTCAAACAGATTTCCTCTATAATTTTCCTCAGCAAATTCCTTTTCAGAATGCTCCTCAACTTCCCGCCCATCCAAACGCTCTTTGAGTTGAAAACGGTAACTCAAAACAAAACTGACGATACCGAGAACGGCTGAAATAAAAACGCCGTCAAAATTATTCCGCCACAAGAAAAATGCGGCGACTCCGAGCAAAATCACCGCCACGATCTTAAAAATTTTCTCCAATAAATTATTCGACATCTATTTCCTCATCAAGAATTGATCGGGTAGTTTCCGGCTCATTGTTTCTTCTTCGAAAATACCGCCAAACCAAATAGATCGGCAAAACAAATAAAAGCAAAAATGGAATTAATGCAATTAAAACACGAATCAAAACGAGTATAAATGACAAAGCCGCTTGAAATCCATCGCTGAATGCTTCGGTTACCTCATAAGAAAAACCTTCTGAACTTGCAGCAATTGCCGCCGGAGTTCTCAGTTCCAAAGTTATGGTCGAAAGACTCGTCTGATTTTCCAAAAACCTTTTTCTTCCTTCGATTCGTTCGATCTCGGTGCGAACATCGGCAAGCTGCCGTTCAACCTCAAGCGTGTCTTCAACATTTTTCGCCTGTTTCATTATCTCAAGGAATCTTTCTTCGAGTGCTTTTTTTGTTTTCAGCCGAGCCTGAATGTCCACGAATTCTTCCGTAACATCTTGTCCCGTAACGGTTTCGACAACAACCCGATCAGCCGTTTTGCGAATTTCCGTCAAAGATTCCTCAAATTTATCGGACGGAATCCGAATCGTCATCGTCACCAGATCGCGTCCGGCAACTTGCGAACCGGTGCTTTTTTGAGTGGAGGCAATGACAAAACCGTTTTTGTTTTCAGCGATTGCCGTAATTTTCTGCTGTGCTTCTTCGGGAGACTTTGTTTCGAGTTTCAAATCGGCATTGCGAATGATTTTTCGCCCGATAGGTTTGGTAGTTTCTTCCTGACTTTTATTTGCTTTATCTATTGAGATTGTTTGCGGATTTGCAGTCGAAATAGATAGTTCTTCCTTTCCGCCGCCCCCGCCGCCGCCGCCTTCATCCTTTTCAGCAATTTCCGATGTCAAGGGGGCAGAGGTATCTTGTGAAACATTTGCCGAATCAGAAGGAAAAACTTCCATATTTGAATTAGAAATGGATTCAGAAGCCGATTCAGAACCACAAGCAGCAAAAAACAGAGCCGCAAATAAAATCACCGTGATAAATTTAATTTTTCTCATAAATTCCTCCAACAAATTATGTCAATTTCAATAACCCTGGAACGCCAAATCTAATCTCACTTGCATCCAAAATCTGAAATCTGAAATTTGAAATATGTCTTATGGTGCTTCTCTCGCTACTTCCTTCAAACCCGCTCCGCTAAATAAAGCCTTTGCTCCATTTATTAAACGGCGAATCGCCCGAAAAACTTTCGGTGCAAACCACAGGAAAAATATTGTAAAAATAATTAAAATTATCGCAATCAGAAACGGTGCGATAACGGCAAGAACAGTTCCGACAACCGCGATAATGTCTTCGACAATTGATAAAGTCCAGTTTGAAACGGGTTCGGGCGAAAGATTTGCTCCGGCTCGAAGTGCGGCTTTTGTTCCGTGCGAAGATAAAGCCAGACCGCCGCCGAACAGTGTGGCGACAATCATTACG
>JBGTKR010000522.1:0-9235 GCA_041744535.1 Pyrinomonadaceae bacterium | reverse complement strand
CTTTTCGCTGTTTCAAAGCTAACTTGGATAAAGAAATACCGCAAAAAATTCGCCGAACAGAAACGCCAAACCAAACGCGAATACGTTTCCGGCGAAAGCCATTACTTTGAAGGCAGACGCTATTTGCTAAATGTCATTTATCACAATGACAAATCAAAGGTTGAGATCAAAGATAAAACTCACATTGACCTTTATGTTCGAGAAGGAAGCGACAAAGAAAAACGCAAAAAGGTTTTAACCGAATGGTATCGTGAACGCCTAAAAGAAAATATTCCGCCGCTTATCGAAAAGTGGACAAAGAAGATCGGCGTAGAGTTAAAAGACTGGCAAGTAAAAAAAATGCGAACCAAATGGGGAACGTGCAACGCCGAAGCAAAACGAATTTGGCTTAATCTCGAACTCGCCAAGAAACCGATTCATTGCATTGATTACATCATCGTTCACGAATTAATTCATTTCATTGAACGCCATCACAATGATCGTTATATAGGTTTAATGGATAAATTCTTACCTAATTGGCAGTTTTACCGCGATGAACTTAACCAAACAATCTTGAGTTATGAAAATTGGTCTGAGTTACTGAATAGTTAGCATAGAACCGTCAAAGATTGGTGCAACATTAGTGCAACATTTAATACGGCTTTTATAACAATACCTTCGCCAATTTTTTTTAAGGCAGATTGTGCCACTACATTTTGTGGTTGTCATTTTGAATACATACAATATACAGACGCGAATTTGCCATTTTTAGGCTAAATTTAAAATTGGCGAAGGTATTGTTATAAATTGATTGACAAGATTACGATATGGATATATTTTTAAGTTAATTTATAAACCGATATATAAAATAAAATGAGTCAGTCCCACGAAATAACGCTGTTGCTTCAGCAATGGAGCGGTGGTAATAATAATGTGCTGGAAGATTTGATGCCGCTTGTTTATAACGAACTGCACAAACAAGCCACTATGTTTTTGCGTAATGAAAGAGCGGATCACACTCTCCAAACGACTGCCCTGATTCACGAAGCCTACATTAAATTAATTGACCAAAGAGATGTGCAGTTTAACAGCAGATATCATTTTTTTGCTCTTTCCGCAACATTAATGCGGAGGGTTCTGGTTGATTATGCACGAATGAAGGAGAGAAAAAAACGCGGCGGAAAAGCAATTGATCTATCGCTCGATGAAACTGCCGTCGTCGGACACGATCCGCAAAATACCGACATTATTGCCTTAGATGAAGCCCTGAACCGTTTGGAAAAACTCGATGAAAGACAGGCTCGCGTAGTTGAACTCCGGTATTTCAGCGGTCTGACTTTAGAAGAAACCGCCGAAGCCTTGAAAATATCCCGCTCGTCGGCGGCACAGGATTGGGCAATAGCCAAAGCCTGGCTGTATCGTGAACTGACAAAATAATTCTGGACGTTTTTTAAAAAAAAATCGCGTTATAAAATATGGGGTGTATAATTTCTAATTTAAATTCTTAAAGAATAATTTTGTAATTTGTAAGACTCTGTTTTATGGGTGAAGGATCATGGCAAGTGTTCAAAAACAGCAAGCCCGGACGGGATTAGATTGGCAAAGAATTAAGGATATTTTTGCCGGTGCCGTGATCTTAAAGCCTGAAAACCGCTCACAATTTATTTATCAACAATGCAGCGGAGATAAAAAGATCGTAAATGAAGTTGAATCTCTGCTTTCTTCTTATGATGATGCCGCACTTTTTTTAGAATCACCCGCTGTTTATCAGGTTGCCGATGAGGTAGTCGAAGACTCACTCGAATTAGAGCAGGGAAAATTTCTCAAACATTATAAAATTATCCGCAAGATCGGTGAAGGCGGAATGGGTTCGGTTTACCTTGCCCAAGATAAAAAACTCGACCGCCAAGTTGCGATAAAAATTCTTAACTGCCCTTTCGACAAAGATAAATCAAATCTCAGACGTTTTCTGAGAGAAGCCAAGACCGCTTCGGGATTAAACCATCCGCATATAATGGTGGTTCACGAAGTCGGGACATTCGAGGATATTAATTATATCGTCTGCGAATATATCGAAGGCGAAACGCTTGGTCTGTATGTAAAAAAACATAATCCTTTGCTGCCGGAGATTATTGATATTTGCATTCAGATCAATAATGCAATGGCGGCGGCTCATCAGATCGGAATTACCCACCGCGACATCAAACCCGATAATATAATGGTGCGGAGCGACAAATTTATTAAAATTCTGGATTTCGGGCTGGCAAAACTTACTCAAAAAAGAAAGAATGAAATTGATCTCGATGCACAGACACAGGATATTCTCAGCACTCAGAAAGGACTGATCTTAGGCACGGTTTCTTATATGTCGCCCGAACAGGCACGCGGCAAGGAAATTGACTCCCGCACGGATATTTGGAGTTTCGGCGTAATTCTTTTTCAACTGCTGACGGGAAAACTTCCCTTTTCCGGCGAAACGATGAGCGATACTCTGGTCGGCATTTTAAAGGACGAGCCGCCGCCGCTTTCGAAATTTACAGACAATGTTCCCGCCGGATTGGAACAGATCGTCCGTAAATGTTTACAGAAAAATCCGAATCAACGCTATCAAACCGCCGACAATTTAGTAAATGATCTAAAGGAAATTCGGCATCAGCTATTGCTGAGTTCCAGTAATGAATCCTTCCGTCAATTTTCGGATAACAGTTCTATAAATGACGCAGAAACCGATTATAATATAACGGCTGTTACGGCGGCACGTTCGGGATATTTTTTCAATAGTTTCAGTAATTTTATCAGCAATAAATTTAATGACGTAAAAACATATTCAAACACTTTGCTGCTTATTCTACTTGCAGTAACTGCATTAATATTTATCAGCTATTTCGGTTTTTCATACATCAGCCCGATTTCAACTCCGTCAAATAAGTTTCAGAATATGAAATTTTCAAGCCTGACAAATGACGAACTCGCCACTCCTTTGGCAAGTATTTCACCGGACGGACATTTTGTTGCTTATGTTGTTCAAAAGCAAGGCAAACAAAGTCTTCGGATACGTCAGATTTCCGGTTCCGGTGTTTCTGAAATCACATCTCCGGCTGATAATAGATTTACCAATGTAACATTTTCTTCTGATAGTAACGACATTTATTACACGATTGTAAAACCCGACAATTTATCGGCTGTTTACAAAATTTCTGTTCTCGGCGGTGATTCCCGTTTGATTATAGAAGATATTAAAAGTGAATTATTATCAATCTCTCCCGACAGCAAATATATTGCCCTTGTCAAAGATCAGACAACTTTGATAATCACCGATCTGAAAAAAGGAACATACGAAGTCAGCAGCAAGGCTTCCGACGGTGAAATATGGGAAACAATAGCCTGGCATCCTGACGGAAAATCAGTTGTCGGGTCGCTTCATTCTTTAGAAAGCGAAAATTCTTATTTGGTTAATGTTTCTCTGAAGACCGGCTCTAAAAATAAAATTCAGTCCCCGCCTTTAAAAAATATTTATCAATTAGCCTGGTTGGCGGACGGCAGCGGACTGATTTTTAACGGTCAGGATGCACAACAACAGTTTTTGCAAATTTGGTATCTTTCAATGCTTGATGGAAAGTTCAAACGCATTACTAATGACTTGAACAATTACATCGGAGTAAGTTTGACGGCAGACAACAAATCTCTCGTTACGATCAAAGCGGAAAAAGCCGTGAATCTCTGGATAGCAGGAAATAAATACAAGAAACCCGGACAAAAAATTACACTTACAAAAGGAGAAAATGAAGGAATACTGGGCATTTCACAATCTACCGTCGGCAAAATCATTTATACGGTTAACACGAATAAAGCCGATATTTGGTCTGTCAATAAAGACGGCAGTGATATTCGTCAATTAACGGATGATCCGTATCCAAATCTTTCTCCAAAAGTTACGCCGGACGGACGACAGATAGTATTTCTTTCCGACCGCAATGGCAACCGGGATATCTGGAAAATGAATATTGACGGCACTTCGCCGATACAGCTGACCGATACGCACGAATTAGAAGCCTTTCCGAGTCTGACACCGGATGGAAAATGGATAATTTATCAACTGGTTGATGCAAGTTTAAGATCAACTATTTGGAAACTAAATATCAAAGGCGGCGATCCGATTCAATTAACCAAGACCGACACGAGCAGACCGGTTGTTTCACCCGACAATAAATTTTTCTCCTGTTTTTACGGTAAAGGAGATAAAGAAAATCCATATAAATTGGCGGTCTATTCAATTGAGGGCGGAAAGCCTTTGAAAATTTTCGATTTTCCGCTCTTGGTAAGATCGAGATTCTTTCGCTGGTCGGTTGATGGGAAAGCTATAATTTATATTGATAAACGTAGTGACGCTGATAACTTATGGAGTCAGCCGCTTGATGGTCAGCCGCCCGAACAAATAACTTTTTTTGATTCGGCAGACATCATAAACTTTGATGTATCAAATGACGGCAAAGAATTTGTGCTTTCACGCGGTGAACAATTCTATGATGTGATTATGATAAGCAATTTTAAGTAACAAAACTTGAACAAAACAGGAGAACAAAATGAATAATGAAAGCGAACTACCATGCAGACCCGGAGATGTATGCAGATGGACATTTGAAAATAAGAGTTTGGGTTGTAGTGCATCCCTTACTCCTGATTACAAAACACCGCCTTTTTTAACAGCTGAGGAATCCGGTTTCCACGACGAAACATTAATTGAAGCCACCCGCAAAATGCAGGAAGTTATTGATAACATACCGGAAGACCCCGATGGACGCACACTGTCGTTAATATTTACAGATATGGGAGTTTTACTGGCTTGGGTTTCTCACAAAGGAGAAAATCTCAAAGCTTCTTCCAATAATGTTATAACTTCGGATGATGATAATGAAACCGTTGCCAAAGCTCTGGGATTAACAAATGCAATAATTTCCAATGATTGATCAAACTTAAAAATCTGAACGGAATTTTGTCCGCAGATAAATACTGGTAAACACAGTTAAAAATAAAAACCTGTGGCTAACTGTATTGATCTGTGGATATTTTCATTTATGACAAACGGTTGACGAAAACAGAAACTATTATCTGGTGTTTACTCAAAAAAAATCTTTTCTGTATCGGCATTAGTCCGTTGTAAAACTCTTATTTATTTAAATAAAATCATCCCAATACATACCGAAAAACCAGTAAAATTTTTCCATCCTAAACACCTGTAAAATTTCTCTTTTCAAAACTCAAAAACTCCTGTATCCTTTTCTGCTATATGAGTTCAATTGCAATTGTTTTGATTTTACTTCTGGTTGCTCTTGTCCTGTTTGCAACCGAAAAAATTCCCGTAGATATTGTCGGGATAATTCTTGTTATCGGCTTGGTTTTGACGGGAGTTTTAACGGCAAAACAAGGGGTTGCGGGATTTGGCGACGACATAATCGTAACGATTGCCGGACTTTTTGTTTTAACGGGCGGATTGGTCAAAACCGGAATTGTTGATCTGATCGGACGCAGGCTTTACAAAATTGCCGGTGATAGCGAATTTTTTTTAACCGCTCTGGTGATGGTCGTAGCGGCGGCATCGGCGGCGGTTTTGAAAAATACGACGACGACGGCGATGTTTGTCCCGGTGGTTTTGGGGTTGGCAAATCGGGCAAAAATTCCGCCTTCCAAATTATTGATGCCGCTTGCCTTCGGAGCGATCTTGGGCGGAAGCTGCACGCTGATCGGGACTTCGACCAACTTAGCCGTCAGCGGTGCGTTTCAGCGTTACGGGTATGAACCGTTTTCGATGTTTGAACTCACGCCCGTCGGAGTCGTTACTCTCGGATTCGGGTTGATCTATATGCTTTTTATCGGCAGAAAGTTGCTGCCGAATCGGGGCGGTGAAGAATCATTTACCGAAAAGTATGCGATCCGTGAATATGTTTCCGAAGTTTTGGTTTTGCCGACCTCAGAACTTGTCGGAAAAACTTTGTACGAAGCCGATCTGACCTCGGAATATGATTTAAATGTAATGGGAATAATTCGCGGCGAAAGCGATTCGAGAATTATTCCTCTGCCCGACGTAAAAATTCAAGCGAATGATCTGCTGATCGTTAAAGGCGTTATCTCGGATATTTTGCGGGTTAAGGAAGATGCTTCGTTAAAGATCAAAGCTGATTTTGTCTTAAATGACGATCTGCTTGAAAGCGGCGAAGTGGAACTCTTTGAAGTGATGGTAATGAAGGATTCGAGAATCGTCGGGCAAACCTTGCAAACGCTTAACTTTCGGCAAACTTACGACTTAACGGTTTTGGCAATCAATCATCACGGCGAAACTTTTTTTAATAAAATAAGCGATGTCGAAATAAAATTCGGCGATGTTCTGCTTGTTCAGGGAAAAAGGAAAAAGATCGAACCGTTTGTTTTAGACAGAGAATTGCTAATGCTCGAAGATGTTTCGGCAAGCAGTATGCGAATTGAAAAACGCAAATGGGCGATTGCGGCGTTCGGTTTATTTCTAGGACTTTCGGTGGCAAAAATCGCAATCGGTCTTGATATTCCTTTAACAATTAATGTTTTGTTAGGCGTTTTGCTTTTATTGGCAACAAAAACCGTCCGTTATAATGAACTCTATTCATTAATAAATTTTCCGTTACTCGTTTTGATCGCCTGTATGATGAGTTTCGGTGTGGCAATGGAAAATACGGGAACAGATGTGTTTTTAGCACGATACATACAAATATATTTTGGAAATTACGGCGGAACTGCCGTGCTTGCCGGATTTTTTGTTTTAACCGTTGCTTTAACCCAACCGATGTCCAATCAAGCCGCCGCTTTGGTCGTTTTGCCGATTGCCGTAAAAACCGCTCTCGCACTCGGACTAAATCCGCGAACCTTTGCCATCGGAATAACTTACGCCGCTTCATTTTCATTTATTACGCCGCTCGAACCGGCGTGCG
This sequence comes from Pyrinomonadaceae bacterium, assembly GCA_041744535.1. Classification (GTDB taxonomy): domain Bacteria; phylum Acidobacteriota; class Blastocatellia; order Pyrinomonadales; family Pyrinomonadaceae; genus Aridibacter. The sequence continues at coordinate 2,297 of JBGTKR010000522.1, read as the reverse complement.
TTCTGGTTTATACGCCCGGACGTTATAAGTTTATGGATTTCGTCAAGATCGGTTCGATCTTGACTGTTGTCGTATTTATTGTATCTATTATACTTGTGCCGATTTTTTGGAAGATAAATCCGTAAATTTTTTCAGCAATACTTTCAAGTTTCCAATTCATTGAATTCAGGGCTTTCTCATAAAAATAATTTCTCAGCCGGAACGCGGACGATTCGTCCGCCCGTTTGCACGCTCTTAGCGTTGCAAACGGTTTAGGTTTATTATCTGAAATGTTAAACTTTATTTGTTTAGTCAGGATTAAGCAAAAAATTAATCATCCGAGATAATAAACTTGAGCCGTTTGCCTGCTTTCGCGGCAAACGGGCGGACGAATCGTCCGCGTTCCCGGTGAAAACCGACTTTTATTTTTATGAGAAAACCCTATCATTGAATTAAAGAAAATAGACTTTTGCAAATTCAAATGGGATAATTAACATATATGAAACATTCGGGAACGGAAAAAGTAAAAATCTCCGAGAAAATATCTTCCGCCGTGGCTTCGGAAACTCCGCTGAGAGAACTGGCGGGCAGTTTTTCTAAAACCGCCCGAAATGCTTTGAATGAAGCGAATACGCTGGAGGTTGAAGAAGTTGAAATCAATTTACAACGCCTGCCGAAAAAGCTCGACGGTTTTAAACTCGTTCATTTATCCGACATTCATCATTCGCCTTTTACCGGACTCGACCACATTGAAAAAGCAGTCGAAATCGCCAATGAACTAAAACCCGATATGTTTGTTTTAACGGGCGATTACGTTTCGCACGAAACGGAATATGTCGAACCTGTGGCGGAGGTTTTGGGTAATCTGAAATCCGAATACGGAACTTTTGCGTGTCTCGGAAATCACGATCACTGGACGGATGCTCCAGCCGTTACAAAAAGTTTGCGTGATAATGACATCACAGTTTTAATTAATGAAGGTTTCCGTTTTACGGCAAAAGACGTTTCGTTCTGGCTCTGCGGAGTTGACGACCATATGGTCAAACGAACCGATCTGCCCGCCGCTCTGCACGGTTCTTTTCCCGATGAAATGAAAATGCTGCTGGCTCATAATCCGGTCATTATCCGCCAAGCGGTGAAGACGGATGTTGATCTGATCTTCAGCGGACACACGCACGGCGGACAGGTGAAAATCCGCGACAAGGAAAAGAAAATTCTCGCCCACAGACGAAAACTTACCAGCGGTCTGCACAAGCGAAAAAATACGCAAATCTATATTACACGCGGCATCGGCACGGTGGTTCTGCCCGTCCGTTATCAATGTCCGCCCGAAATTTCGCTGATAACTCTCAATGCGGAATGATAAAAAAATATGGATTTGTGATAAACTTTTCTTTAATTTACAAAAAAAAGGAAATTAATCTTGAGGTAAAAATATGGCAAATACGGCGGCAGTTTCAGAAGATAAAAGTAAAGCCCAATCAGTTGCGGTTAAATTCGGCATTTACGCCTTAATTTTGTTAGTTGTATTTCTGCTCGGATTCATCCCGATGTGGTTAAGTGCGAATAATGCAAAAGCCGAACACGAAGTAACCAAAAAGCTGCTTGTCAAAGAAGAGATAACCAATTCCCTGACGACCGGAATCATTGATGCCCGACGTGGTGAATACGAATCGGCACGGCAGGATGCGAGCGATTTTTATTCCAAGCTGAGGATGGAGATCGAGAAGGAAAAAGAGAGTGCCTACACCGAAGAACAGATAAAAAATCTGAAAAACATATTTGATAATCGGGATGCGATGATTACACTTCTTGCCCAACGCGATCAGGCATCGGTTGAAAGGCTGACCGATGTTTATTTAAATTATCAGCAAGCCGTCGGGGAAGCCCGCCCGGCAACTGAAAATAAAGATGCCGCTAATACTGAAATGCCGGTAAATTCTCAGTAAATCATAAATCGTTCAGTATATTTTGAACAAGGCGATATTTAAACCGTATCGCCTTTTCCGTTTATATCAAAAATTTACCTTTAACTTGCAGCTTTTATTCTCGACTTTATATTGAAACGAGATTAAGTTAAACTTTTCGGTTTGAAACAAGTATCTTCAAAAGTCATCACCATTCCGAATTTGCTCACATTTTTGCGAATGGCTTTAATTCCCGTTTTTGCCAGTCTTCTCTATTACGGTTACAGCGGCTGGGCTTTATTTACCTTTTTTTTAGCCGGAGTTTCCGATGGAATTGACGGTTTTGTTGCACGCAAATTCGGACAGGAATCCGAACTCGGCACGATCATTGATCCGATTGCCGATAAACTT
>JBGTKR010000521.1:0-4359 GCA_041744535.1 Pyrinomonadaceae bacterium | reverse complement strand
GAAGGATTAAAAGTTTACGGTTCACCTTGGCAGCCGCGTTTTTATGATTGGGCGTTTAATTTGAATCGCGGTTTTGAATTGGCGGAAAAGTGGAAACTGATTCCCGACGATACAGATATTTTAATTACGCACGGTCCGCCTAACGGTATTCTGGACGAAGTTCCGAGAAGGTTTTGGGTTGAAAATACGGGTTGTGAAGAAATGATAAAAAAGGTTGAAGAATTATCAAAACATAATTTGAAACTACACATTTTCGGGCATATTCATTGCGGTTACGGGCAGACTGAAAAATTCGGCGTAAAATTCGTGAACGCTTCAAATTGTGATGAATCGTATCAGCCGATCAATCCGCCGATTGTCATTGAAATTTAATTCGTTATAAAATTTTCCCGATGGATAATACTCCTCAAAAAATAAATAAAACGCAAAACCTAGTTCTTGTTCCCGACAAGGAGCAAATCTCCGTTTTGAACACGACGGAAAGGTTCGGTTTTAATCTGACGCATCGGATGAATCTCGGACGCTGGAAAAGGTTCTGGACGTTTTGCCAACGGCATATCGGCTCGCTTTGGATAAAAATTGCAACTTACAATCTGATGAATGTTTTCGGGATCGAGAATGTCGAAAATTCCGATTCGAGCCGTCCGCTGCTGCTGGTTGCAAATCATCGTTCGTTTTTTGATATGTATGTCGTTTCAAGCGTTATTTTCCGGCAGACAAAACGTCCCGTAAAACTTTTTTTTCCGGTTCGCGGTAAGTTTTTTTATAATAATCCGTTGGGTTGGTTCGTAAATTTTGTGATGGGCTGGTGGTCTATGTATCCGCCTTTTTTTCGTGAATCCAAAGAAGCACAGAAGCGTGAATTCGATAAATATGCGATGCGGCGTTTGATCCAGATTTGTTCGGAGGGCAAAGCAAATATGATCGGATTTCACCCGGAAGGCAAACGAAATTTCAGCGACGATCCTTATCAATTCGTCCCGGCTCAACCCGGTGTCGGCAAAGTAATTATGGAAGCAAAACCGCAGGTTATCCCCATTTTTATTACGGGTTTGGGCAACGATCTGCCGAAACAAATAATGGGAAACTGGACGGGCGGCGAAAAAATACGGGTTTGGTTCGGCGAAGAAATTGACCTGTCGGAATTTTACGAACAAAGAAATTCCCTCCGCACACACAAAAAACTTGCTGACTTTCTAATGGAAAAAATCAGCGAACTCGGCGAAAAAGACAGAGAAAAATTTGTTTCCGAAATCCATTGATATAATGATAAACTCGATGGATTCAGCAAAATAAAGGACAACGCAAAATTTTGTCAAAAATAAACGAGAAATCTTCAGAACTTAACGGCGATCCGAATTTGCCGATAGTTATTATTAATCCGAAATCGGCGGGCGGTTCGACACGGGATCGCTGGTCGCAGATCGCTTCGGATCTGCGTTCTCATTTCGGTGCTTACCGCGTCGCACTTACCAAAAAACAAGGCGACGGAACGGAATTGGCAAAAAAATTTATCGAATCCGGCAGAAAACTTATCATCGCCTGCGGCGGCGACGGAACGATCAATGAGGTCGCCAACGGAATTTTGCAGACGGGTGCAGATGATGTCGAACTGGGAATAATTCCGGCGGGAACAGGCGGCGATTTTCGGCGGAGTTTGGGAATTTCCGCAACTCCGAGAGAAGCCGCAAAGCAGTTAAAAACCGGCGAAACAAAATTGATTGATGTCGGACGGGTTACGTTTTCTGACCACGAAAATCAAGTAACTTCGCGTTATTTTTTAAATGTCGCATCCTTCGGTTTGAGTGCTTCGATCAACAGCCGCGTCAAACAAAAAGGCGAATTTCAATGGATTCCGAGCGAAGTCATTCGCGGCAAAACAAAATTTGCAATCTCGACCTTGCAGGAAATTCTCGACACCGAATTTAAAACGATTCGTGTAAAAATTGACAACAGCGAAGAAAAAACTCTCAACACAATAAACTTCTGCGTCTGCAACGCCAGATTTTTCGGCGGCGGAATGAAGATCGCTCCCGATGCAAAATTGAATGACGGATTTTTTGATCTGGTCAATATCGGTGATATAAATACGGCAAGAATACTGCTCAACGGCTACAAACTTTACAGCGGTTCGCATCTTTCACTACCCGAAGTTAAAAGCACTCTGGTAAAAAAAATTGAAGTTAGTGTGTTTGATGAAAAAGAAATCATAAATATCGAAACCGACGGCGAACTGCCGGGGAAATTACCCGCAGCTTTCGAAATCGTGTCGAAGGCGTTGAAAGTTCGCGTTCCGATTTGAAGTAGGCAGTTGGCAGCGGCAGACGGCAGAAAGAACAATAGCTTCACTAAAAATTAGCGAAGCTATTTAATTTGCGTATAATTCTTCAAATTTTTAAGATTCGATTAAATAATAGACAATTTTAGTCAAAAGGTTTGTCAGCCAAACCAATATATTCTTGTAAATAAAAGGTTTTTCTTACTGCCGACTGCACCTGCCGACTGCTACTGATTTTGTGCTTGTCTTTCGGCTTTTTTCGCCGCCCATTGAGCTTTGCGTTCTTCCATTTTTTGCTTGAATTCAGCTTTCATCGTCGCTAATTTAGATTTTTGTTCGGCAGTCAGAACATTATACATTTGCGATTGGATTCTTTGTCTGGCAACGATCATCTGTGCGTGAAGCTGTCCTTGCTGCCCGGCAATCGCCGTTACCGCACCTTCGTCAAAAGTTCCGTTTTCGGTTAATTGCTCAAGCTGCTTACGGTTTTGACGCATTTGCTGACGCAAACCTTTCGTGCTTTCGCGGCTCGTTTGTCTGATGGTTTTCATCTGCTCCTTCTGAGCATCGGTCAGATCGAGCATTCTGAACATACGTCCCGTTTTGTGTCCACGCATTCCGCGTTTTCCGCGTTTGCCGAATTTTCCCTGTCTTCCCTGTCTTTCCATTTTATTACCTGTGTTCTTATCGTTTGTTTGTCCGATCACAAAAATTGTTCCTAAAGCAACCATTGCGATTGCCGTAAATGTTACTAATACTTTCTTCATTATTTGTTCTCCTTGTAAAAATTATTTCGTTAATAAATAACGCCCGGTTTTTTGCGTTCAGTATTTTAGACGCTTTTAGACCGTGTTTAGTCTGTAAGAATTCGGTTAAGTAATGTAAAGAATTGTAAAACCGGAAAAATTTAAAAATAAAAAAGCGGGCAGTTTCCAAACTTACCCGCTAAAAATTTCCTTTCCTGACCGATCAAATTTTAAGGATTGGAATCATTACCGTCGGTTGCCGCAGGACTATCGCCGTTCTGATTTTGTCTGTTTTTGATTCTTTTTATTTTTTTCTTGAATATTTCGGATTGTTCGGGAGTTAAGATCGAATTGATGCTTCTTAAGACTTCGTTTCCGGGAGTATTGTTTTCCTTTGCTTCTTTTAATATTTGCCTGGTTTGAGCTTTTTGCTCGTCGCTTAGATCCAAACCTCGTAAAAGTCTTCCAACTCTTGCAGGCGGTTGTCTGACTGTTTCGGAACGATTTTCCGTCCTTTGGTTATCGGTGCGTTTTTCGTCGGTTCGCTGTCTGTCGGTGCGTCGTTCATCCGTATTTCTACGCTCGGATCTGGTTCTCGCGTTATCGGTATTTCTGTTAGCCGGCGGATTAGTAACTGGTCGGGAAGTATTTCCGCGTTGGGCAAAAACCGAACCGGCAGCACCTATCATTATCAAAGCCGATAGAAAAATTAACTTTCTCATTACACTTTTCCTCCAAAAAAAATATTTTATTTAACGAAATTTCTTGCGTTGCAATCTTAGACGTTTGAAGTTCGGAAAAAGTCGAAAAATATTGAAATTTACAATTCTTGACAAAAAAAACTCTGATTTTGAGTTAGAATACATATTTTTAGAACGAAAGACATTTGATGGAAAAAATATTAATAATTGACGATGACGAAGAACTTTGCGAACTCGTTTCCGAATATTTAACGGTTGAAGGTTTTGATGTGGAATCGGTTCACGACGGCGAAATCGGCTTAAATGAAGCACTTGAAGAAAATCACGATCTGGTAATTTTAGACGTGATGCTGCCGAAGAAGAACGGTTTCGATGTTTTGCGGGAACTGCGGAAGGATTCAAAGATTCCGGTTTTGATGCTGACGGCTCGCGGCGAAGATATGGAGCGGATCGTCGGTCTGGAGATCGGTGCGGATGATTATCTGCCGAAACCTTTTAATCCGCGTGAACTCGTTGCACGACTTCGGGCGATCCTGCGTCGGATGGAAAATGTTAAAAATGCCGAAAATCTATCTACGGAAAAACTGGAAGCCGAGGATTTGGTCATTTCCCCGTCGGCACGAACCGCCAGAAT
>JBGTKR010000520.1:0-14306 GCA_041744535.1 Pyrinomonadaceae bacterium | reverse complement strand
TGTGGATCAACAACTTTATTGGCGGATATTCTCGCAGAAAGTGGATTTGAAATGAAGGTTTTTGATATATTTTATGAAACGGATAAATCTGTTCTTGAAAATAAATATGATTTCGTCGTTTCAACTGAAGTTGTCGAACATTTGAATAATCCTTTACGTGAATTCAAAAAGTTATTTGCAATATTAATACAAAATGGAGTTTTGGCGGTGATGACGCGGATTTATGAAGATTCAATAGATTTCAAAACCTGGCATTACAAAAATGACTGCACACATATCGGATTTTACTCGATTGAAACATTTGATTGGCTGGCGGAAAATCTCGGTGTAAAATATAAACAAATTGAAAGCGATATTTTTGTTTTTGAATTCAAATAAATTATGAAGATCGAAGAACTCGCATATCACAAAACAGATTTAGGCGAACTTATCTTGCGTCGTCGGGAAGAACCGCGTTTGCAGAACAGGGAAGTTTTTGAAGTTAAACTAGGCGATGAATTTTTGATGTCGAGCCTTTTTACCGAAGCGGAAAAGGAATTGGCGAATCTCGGTTTGGCAAACTTGAAAGGCGAACTCGATGTCGTTGTCGGCGGACTCGGTTTGGGTTACACGGCGGCGGCGGCTTTGGAATTTAAGAATGTCCGCTCGCTTCTGGTAATAGATAAATTTCAGGAAGTTCTTGATTGGCACAAACAGGAACTCGTCCCGCTGGGCAAAATTTTATCGGAAGACAAGCGGTGCGAACTGCGGCAGGGTGATTTTTTTGAACTGGCACGGACGGGTTTTGATGATTCGGATAAGACACGCAAATTCGACGCGGTTTTGCTCGATATTGACCATTCGCCCGAACATTATCTCGATGAAAAAAATAAATCCTTTTACGGGGTTGAAGGGTTAAGGTCTTTACGAAAACAATTAAAGGATGGCGGAATTTTTGCACTTTGGTCAAATGATCCGCCCGATGAAAAATTTACAGAACATCTCGCATCCGTATTCGGCAAAGCGAACGCTCACAACGTCGAATTTGCGAACCCTTACACGAAGTCTATATCGGTAAATTCCGTCTATGCTGCCCGTTCAGATTCAGCTTAAATTTGTTATAGTATTTGTGTTTTAGAAGTTTACGCAAAATCAAATTTCGTGAAAATTCAAAGATGCAAAATATAGTTCAATGGATACAAGGTCATTTAAATAGTCTGGGGTTAAGCCCCGTCGTGCAGACGCGACTGCTCACATCCTTACTGGCGATTGTATTTTTGATAATTCTTCGCCGGATAATTTTGTTTTTAGTCAATCGCCGGACAAAGGACATCGCCGTCCGTTACCGTTGGCGGAAAACCACTTCTTATATCAATTTCGGATTGATAGTTTTTATTGTCGGGAGCGTTTGGTTTAGCGGATTCCGTTCTCTTTCGACCTATCTCGGTTTGGTTTCGGCGGGAATTGCCATCGCTTTACAAGCACCGCTGGTAAACTTGGCGGGCTGGTTTTTTATTTTGTGGCGGAAGCCTTTTCACGTTGGCGACAGAATCGAGATCGGCGAAGTTCGCGGTGATGTGATTGACCAGCGTATCTTTATGTTTTCGATGATGGAGATCGGCAACCGCGTTGATGCCGAACAAAGCACGGGGCGTGTGATGCACATTCCGAACGGCAAGGTTTTCAGCGAACCGCTTGCAAATTATACCGATGGGTTTCAATATATCTGGAACGAGGTCGCCGTGCTTGTAACTTTTGAGAGCAACTGGGAAAAGGCGAAAGAAATTTTGACGGAAATTGCCGGCAATCGCGGCGAAGAGTTTACGGAAAGTGCGGAAACGCAGATAAGACAGGCGGCGGGAAAAATGATGATCTTCGTCGGAAAACTCACGCCGATAGTTTATACATCCGTCAAGGACAGCGGAATTATGCTGACGATTCGTTATATTTGCAACCCGCGTCGCCGGAGAGGTTCGGAACAGGAAATCTGGGAAGACATTCTGCGTGCATTTGCCGGACGCGAGGATATTGATTTTGCGTATCCGACATACAGATACTATCAAAATCAAATCGAAGGCAAAAAAGAAGCCCGTGCCGATCTGGAAGTAAAACCGATTCAGGAATGAAACTGCAAAATGATTTAACTTCGGGCAAAATTGATATTTGTCCGATGACCGAAAATGTAATAGACGACATCTTGGAGATTCAAAAAGAATGCGGTTTGACCGCTTGGACAAAACGGGATTATCTGAATGAAATCCGCAGAGATGATTCAATTGCCAAAGCAGCCAAATCCGGAAACGGAAGGATAATCGGTTTTGTCGTCGTCCGTTTATTAATGAATTCCGATAATTTGTTTGATAACTCTGAAATTCATAACATTGCCGTCCGAAAAAGTTTTCAAAACAAGGGAATCGGTCAGAAAATATTTGATGAAATATTGGGTGAACTAAGAAAAAATGACATTTCCGAAAGTTGGCTGGAAGTTCGGGAATCAAATAAAAAAGCGATAAAGTTTTATATGAAGAACGGTTTTGAAATAGAAGCGACAAGGAAAAATTATTATAACAATCCCTTGGAAAACGGACTGATTATGAACCTTTCTTTTAAATAGACATTATCGGAAATAACAAAATGCTCAATATGATAAGAATATTTTTCCCGCGAATAAACGCGAAAGACCGCGAAAATAAGACAAAAGATTTTTTAAATTTCTTTGTTTTCGCGTATTTTCGCGTTTATTCGCGGGCTGATTCTTATTTCCAATAATGTCTAATATATCGAAAGTGTAACCAATCGGGCAAGAGCCGGATATACGCAATAACAAAAATCACGACAAGCCGTTATTGACGCTTTAAAATGTGCATTTCCGTATTAAAATAGTATTTATGAAAATCAAAAAACTTACGACAATTTTTCTCCTTTTGAGTTTGTTTGTAATCTCCGGTTATTCGCAGATTATAACAAATGTTGACGATCTAATAAAAAATCCAAAAGTGAAAAGGGCTTTTGAATACATTAAACAAATCGAACCCGAAACGATTGAAGAACAAATAAAAATCACGGAAATTCCCGCACCGACCTTTGAAGAAGAAAAACGCGGACTTTATTTCAAACAGCGTTTTTCCGAACTTGGTTTAGAAAATGTTCGGGTTGATGCAGTCGGAAATGTGATCGGCGACAGACCGGGAACGGGCGGAATGGATGCTCCGACGCTTGTTTTAGCGGCACACCTCGACACGGTTTTTGCGATGGACACGGAACTTAAAACCGTCCGTGAAGGAACGGTTATCAAAGTTCCGGGCATCGGCGACGACGGACGCGGTTTGACGCTTTTGCTGGCGATTGCCAAAACCTTAGAAAAACAAAATATCGAAACCGTCGGAAAAATAATTTTTGTCGCCAATGTCGGCGAAGAAGGTTTGGGAGATTTGAAAGGAGTGCGGCATCTTTTTAATGTTTCATTAAAAGATAAAATTACGCATTTTATTTCGATTGACGGAACAGGGTTGGGCGTTACGACGGGAGCGGTCGGAAGCAGGCGTTATCGCGTAACTTTTGCAGGTCCGGGCGGACATTCCTACGGGGCTTTCGGAATGGCGAATCCGATTCACGCGGTTGGACGCTTGATCGCCAAAATTTCCGAATTTCAAACCCCCGTCGAGCCGAAAACAACTTTCAGCGTCGGGATGATTCGCGGCGGAACGAGCGTCAATTCAATCGCGGCGGAAGCATCTTTTGACATAGATATGCGTTCTCCAGACCCTTATGAACTCGCAAAACTCGACAAATTATTCAAGCTAAATGCCGAAGCCGCACTCAAAGAAGAAAATGAGCGTTGGAATAATAAAAAGCCTCTGAGTTTAGACATAAAATTGATCGGCGACCGACCGACCGGAACGCAGCCGCAGGATTCTCCGATCATCAAAATCGCTGCTTCCGTCAATAAATTTATGAATATCGAAAACGATTTCGGCTTTTCCAGCACCGATTCAAATCTGCCGATCAGCATCGGTATTCCCGCAATCACAATTGACGGCGGCGGCATCGGAAAAGGGACTCATTCGCTCGATGAACAATGGGATTCCAAAGACAGCCACCTAGGAAGTCAGCGTGCTTTATTAATAGTTTTAGGAGTAGTCGGAGTAAAATGAACATAAATTCAAAAGCAATCGGTTTGTCAATTATTTTAGTATTTACGGCACTAATGGTTAATGCTCAAACTGCACTAAATACCCGATTTAAGTTAAAGAGAATAAAAATTGATAGTTAATGGAAAACGGATGATGTATAATGGATAATTAAAAGGAAGATATAAATATCTAAAAACAGACAACTTTATTTTCCCGTAAAACAATTATTTGGAAAAACAGCTATGAGAAAAATCTTTTCGCTTCTTTGCACAATTTGTTTATTCGTAAATGCAGCAGCTTTAAATTTTGCAAATACAATAGAAAAATACGATTTAATAATTACCAACGCCCGAATTATTGACGGGACGGGAAATCCCTGGTTTTACGGTTCGATTGCGGTAAAAGACGGGAAAATTGCTAAAATCGGACAAATTGAAAATGCCGATGCAAAACAAATCATTGACGCAAAAAATAAAATCGTCGCTCCCGGTTTTATTGATGTTCACGCACATACGGAATCAATTTACAAAAATCCGAAAGCCGAGAATTTTATACGAATGGGCGTAACATCTTTGATTACGGGAAATTGCGGCGGCTCGGTTGTTTATACGGGCAAATTTTTAAGCCGCGTGAAAGATGAACCTTTAGCAGTAAATATCGGAACTCTGATCGCTCACGGTTCGGTGCGTGAAGAAGTTTTAGGTTTGGGTGATAGTCAGCCGACACCCGAAGAACAGGCGAAAATGAACGCGATTGTTGAAAGGGCAATGAAGGAAGGTGCGGTCGGATTGTCAACCGGATTAATTTATGTTCCGGGAACTTATGCAAAAACCGAAGAAGTTGTCGAACTCGCAAAGGTCGCCGCAAAATACAACGGAGTTTACGCAAGTCATATCCGCAATGAAGGTGAGAAGGTTGTTGATGCCATAAATGAAGCGATAAACATCGGCGAAAAAGCAAATCTGCCCGTGGAAATTTCGCATTTTAAAATTTCGAGCAAAAATCTCTGGGGCGAAACCGACAAAACAATCGGTTTGGTCAAAGCCGCACGGGAACGCGGACTTCAAGTTACGATTGACCAATATGCTTATACGGCTTCTTCGACCTCGCTCGACGCACGGCTGCCGGGTTGGGCGATTGCGGGCGGACGCGAAGAAGGAATAAAACGAATCGAAAATCCCGAAACCCGCAAGAAAATTGTCGAAGATTTGAAAAAATCTCTAAAATCAAAAGGCTTTAAAGATTTCAGTTACGCATATGTTGCCGATTACAAACCGAACCCGGAATTTAACGGCAAAAACATCGCTGAAATAACAAAAATGGCTCGCGGCACGAAAAAACTCAACGCACAGATCGAACAGATTTTCGAGATGTATAAAACGGGTCGCGTGCAGATGGTTTACCGTATGATGGACGAAAATGACGTGCAGAATATTATGCGTCAGCCGTTTACGATGATCGCCGCCGATTCGGGAGTCAGGGATTTCGGCGAAGGCGTTCCTCATCCACGCGGCTACGGGAACAATGCGAGAGTTTTGGGTAGATACGTCCGCGAACTGAAAATTATTTCTTTAGAAGACGCAGTTCGCAAAATGACTTCGCTCCCCGCACAAACTTTCAGACTTAATGACCGTGGCTTGCTCAAAGAAGGTTTTGCCGCCGACATCGTTATTTTTGATGAAAAAACGGTTTCCGATAAAGCGACCTTTGAACAGCCGCACCAATACGCGGAAGGCTTCCAAGCTGTGATCGTCAATGGCAAGATCGTCTTTGACGGAAACAAAATGACCGACAAAATGCCCGGACAAGCGTTGTATGGAAATGGTAAGATAATTAATTAAGTTTTCCGCTTAACTCAAAATACAAACTCTCTTTTTTCGCATTTTTTCACGTTTATACGCGGGAGAATTAAATGATTCTTCGTCATCGGCAAGTTGGTTAAAATTGTTTTGGAATTTAACCAACTTGCATATTTGGTTGTGTCCGGGCAATTTCGTATAATCTATGAAACATCAGAGCAAGGGGTTTTAAGGTAAATGACGGAAAACTCATCGTCGGAGTCAGCAGAATCGGGGACAAATGAACATTTTCTAAGAGGATTAGCCAGAGCTTTTGCCGGTGCGGTCATTTTTGCTTTTACGATCATTATGACGATGGAAATGTGGTCGCTCGGCTTTTCCATTCCGCCTTATCGTCTGATTATTTACATTCTCGTTTCGATCCCTTTGCTTGTCGGACTTTCCCGTTTTGTCGGTTTCGAAGACACGGAAAATCTTGCTGATGACATTATTGATGCCTTCGTCGGATATGCCGTCGGATTTATTTCTTCGGCGGCTTTGATGTTTCTATTCGGATTAGTTGATTTCTCGATGTCTGCTTATGAGATCATCGGAAAAATTTCCATTCAATCCGTAACCGCCGCCATCGGTGCGATGTATGCTCAGAGCGAACTCGGCGGGGCAGCAGATAAAAACGGCAATAAAAAATCGGACAAAAAAAAAGAAGAAACAAATTACCGGGGTGAACTTTTTCTGATGACTATCGGAGCAATTATTCTGGCGATGAGTCCTGCTCCGACCGAAGAAATGTATCTGATCGCCTTTAAGATGTCGGATATACAAACGATTTTGCTGGTAATAATTTCCCTGTTAATGATGCACGCTTTTGTTTATTCCGTCGGATTCAAAGGCGAAGAGCAGGAGCAAAAAAAATGGTCTTTATGGCTGCTGTTTTTAAGATTTACGGTTGTCGGATATGCCATTGCTTTATTGATAAGTTTATATTTGCTTTGGATATTCGGAAGTTTGGACGGGATGAGTCTTAAGGAAATAATCAAGGTTATGATCGTTCTGGGATTTCCCGCCGCCCTCGGAGCCGCCGCATCGCGTGTGATTATTTGAATTTTACAGGAGATTTTATGTCGGAAAATAAGGAATCGGATAACGAAAATAAGCCGGAAAACGAGCAGGAAAATAAATCTCTGCGGGAAAGAACGTCAATATATGAATGGATAGTTGCCTTTATCGGGCTGGCTCTGGTTTTATTTTCAGTCGGTTACGTGGCGTATGATGGTTTGACATCGAAGAACACGCCGCCGAATTTAATTGTAAATGTTACTTCGGTCAAGCGTTTGGCAATCGGTTATCTGGTGCAGTTCAAAGTTAAAAATGAAGGCGAACAAACCGCGGCAAATGTCGTTATTAAAGGAAAATTATCAAAAAATGAACGGGAGATCGAAACAAAAACAACTACGGTTGATTATGTTGCTTCTAATTCCGAACATACGGGCGGATTATTTTTTACCGAAAATCCCGAAGAAAATAAACTCGAAATAAATGCAGTCGGTTACGAAAACCCTTAAAACATAAACACTTCAAATTACCCGTTTGACTAAAGATTGGTCATATCGGATGCTGTTTATACGGATTTTAATTTATGAACCGGAGGGAAGGAGAAATATGAAAAACACATTTACAGCCGCATTTTTATTTTTAACGGTTTTGATATTTTCAGCTTGCGAACAACCGCAGACTGCTCAAGATAATTCAACTGATAATTCTGCAAACACGGCGGAAAACAAAACCGAAACGGCGGAAAACAAAACCGAAAGACACATCAAAGTTAAAAGTGAAAACAACTTTGATGATACATACGCGGCATTGAAAAAAGCCGTCGAATCAAAAGAACCTTTGACGATCATTGCCGAATTAGACCATTCTGAAAATGCGAAAAAAGCCGAAATGGAACTTCGCCCGACAAAAATAATTATGTTCGGAAATCCGAAACTCGGCACGCCTCTGATGAAGGAAAATCAAGCGGTAGGAGTTGATCTGCCGCAGAAAATGTTAGTTTATGAAGACGAAAAAGGTGATGTTTATGTCGTTTACAACGATCCGAAAATCTTAGCGGAAAATCATAACATCAAAGAGCAAGATGAAGTTTTGAACAAAATTTCCGAAGCATTAAAAGGTTTGGCGGAAGCGGCAACTGAGGAGAAAAACTAAAAAAAATTATGGACGCATTTAAATTTATAAAAAAAGAACACGACCGAATGGACAAAACTTTTGCGGAAATTGCCGACACTTCAGAGAGCGATGCCCGGAAACGCGGAGAACTTTTTGAGAAGTTGAAAAAGGATTTGGAAATTCATATGAAGATCGAAGAAGCGATTCTTTATCCCGAATTAAAAGCACATAAAAAGACCGAAGACAAAGGTTACGAAGGAATTGCCGAACACGATGTCGGGAAAAATCTTCTCCGCGAGATGGATTCGATGCCGAAGGATAACAAGGAATGGACGGCGAAATTCGATGTTTTAAAGGAATCTATGGAACATCACAACAAAGAGGAAGAAGACGATCTTTTTCCCGATGCACGCAAGGTTTTGAGTCAGGAAAAGATTGACGGAATGGGCGAAAAACTTGTTAAAGAGAAGGAAAAACTCGAAGCAACGGTCGTTTAATAAAAACAGAACTGAACAGCAAAAAAAAGCGTAATCAAGTTTAATTCTTGGTTTCGCTTTTCTTTTTTGCCATAATGAATTCAAATTATTATGAAAAATGAAAAAGTATTTCTGCCTGTCTTGCTCGGCACGAATCGAAAAGATCGTCAAAGTGAAAATGTGGCGAAATGGGTTTTCGGCAAAATGCAGGAACGTGATGATATTGAAACGCATTTTTTCGATGTCCGCGATTTTGATCTGCCGCTTGATGATTACGGGCAATCACTAAAAGACGATTTTCCCGAATGGCGTGATGCGATCATCAAAGCGGATGGTTTAGTTATCGTAACGCCTGAATATAATCACGGTTATCCGGGCGTTATGAAAAGTGTTCTGGATTTGCTTTTGAAAGAATATATTCATAAAGCGGCTGCATTTGTCGGCGTTTCGGCAGGAATTTGGGGCGGAACTCGCGTCATCGAAGCGTGTGTTCCGATGGTTCGTGAACTCGGTTTGGCGGTTACTTTTTCCGATCTGAATTTCCCGAAAGTGCAGGATAAATTTGATGAAGAAGGAAATTTGACCGATGAAATTTACGAGAAACTCGTCAAGGTATTTCTTGACGAAATAGTTTGGATGAGCCGAAGTTTGAAATGGGGACGGGAGAATTTAGTATCAAAACATCATTAAAACAGGAGAAAAAAAATTATGGCGGAAAATAAAGAATACATCGTCGCGGCAAGAATCGGGACGGATCACAAAGACTGTATCGTTGCTCCGGCGGACGCAATGATTATCGCAACGCACCGTAAAGTTTATGGTCCGGCATCGAAGGTCTTATGCGAGGAATGGAAAAATCAGCATTGCAAGGAAATTTCGTAAAGGTCGGATATTATGAAAATATTTTTAATTTCTTTTCTCATTTTAATTATCAGCGGACAAATCCTGTTTGCCCAAGTTCCTGATTCCGAAATATATCTTTTTTCAATAGACGAAAAAGACGGAAAATTCATTTTCTCAAACGGAGAAAATATCAGTAAAAATGCGGGTTATGATAATCAGCCGTCATTTTCGCTCGATAATCGCTCGATTTTATTTACTTCAGGCAGAAAGAACAACAATTTCGATATTTACGAATACACTTTGGCAGACAAGAAAATTTTGCCGATAATCGCTTCGGAAAACGGCGAATATACGGCGAAGGAATTTGATAAAAACACGATAAATTTCGTCCGCGAAGGCAAAGACGATCAGTCAATGACGGTTTGGAAATTTGACCGCCGCACGAAAAAGGAATCACCTGCTTTAACGATCAAAGAACCCGTTGCATATTACGCTTTTAATGCACAAGGCGACGCACTCGTTTGGATTCGGTATGCGTTTATGATGCACTTTTTAAACACGGAAAAATCCGTCGATAAATATGTTGCAAATTACGCCCAACCGAGCGTTCCGCATTTGATCCCGAACACACGGAATTTCAGTTTTATGCAACGCCATCCCGACGATTCGCTTTGGATAAAAGAATTCAATCCTGAAAATGAAGCAGTCCGCCCGATCATCCAAAGCAAAGACGGCAAAAAAGATTATGCCTGGATGCCGGACGGAAGTTTGCTCATCGGAAGCGGGAGTAAGTTGTTTCGTTTTGACAAAAAAACCGATAAAGATTGGCAGGAATTAGTTGATTTGAATTCATTCGGAATCAAAGATATTACAAGATTGGCTGTCAGTCCTGATGGAAAACACTTGGCTTTGGTTGATAACAGACATTATTGGAAATAAGAATTAGCCCGCGAATAAACGCGAAAATACGGGAAAAAAGAAATTCATAAAATCTTTTGTCTTATTTTCGCGGTCTTTCGCGTTTATTCGCGGGAAAAATATTCTTATAAGATTGAGTTCTTATCATATTGAGCATTTTGTTATTTCCGATAATGTCTAATAAATAGGTGAAAAAAAATATGCAAAGACAGATGATCTACACAAATACGCCGACTGTGCCGGACAGAGAAATTTCTGAAATTCTCGGAATCGTAACGGGAAACGTCGTGCAGACAAAACACATCGGAAACGATATTTTAGCGAGTTTCAAAACGATTGTCGGCGGCGAAATCGGGGCTTATACGGATATGTTGACCGAAGCCCGCCACAAAGCGATCAGCCGTATGGTTGAAGCCGCTCTCGAAATGGATGCGGATGCGATAGTTTCTCTGCGTTTTACGACAAGTTCGATTATGAAAAATGCTTCGGAAATTCTCGTTTACGGAACTGCCGTAAAATTAAAACCGTAAAAAGCAATCAGAAGTGTAAAGAAGGCGGTAAGAAAATGAAATCTTTAGTCGGATAAAAGTTTGCTTATTTTTTCGTCCAGATCATCAGCTTTCTTAAAACCGCTCGTTTTCAAGACGACCTTTCCTTCACGGTCAACCACAAAATGTGCAGGATAGCCCATATTCAGACGATTTTGCGAATCCCTTTCTGCATATTTCAGAAGAACGCCGAAACCATTCGTGATTATTTTAAAGTCGAAGGGTTTTTTCTTTAGATAATTCCTGACCATATCTTCGTTGTTCAGCGTCAGTCCGAGAAAGACGACATCCTTGCCTTCGTATTTGCTGACAAGTTTGTTTAATTTCGGAATCTCCGCCGCACATATTTGGCATTTTGTTGACCAGAAACTTATTATCACGACCTTTCCTTTAAGCTGTTCGAGTTCGATGTTTTCGCCGCTCAGAGTAGTTTCATTAAAATTGTGGGCGGCAACGCCGACGTTCTGCTGGCTGAAAGCGACACACGAAAATACGAGAAGCAATACTAAAGATGCAATAAATTTCATAATTTTTGTTTGATTGAGTAAGTTGAATTGAGTTTAACCAGTTTAAACCTCATTTAAAATAAATCATCAAAAAGCAAATAATTCCAGTTAAGTTCACGAAATACTTTGAGCCTTTCTGTGTTAAAGTAGTTGTATGCTACTTGAGTCGGTTGAAGCAGAGAATTTTCGCAATCTGAACGGGAAAATCGAATGCGGGAAAAACTTAAATATAATTTTCGGCGATAACGGACAGGGGAAAACCAATTGGCTCGAAGCGATCTATATTCTCGCCACGACAAAATCTTTTAAAACCGCACGGCTGACCGAAGCGATAAAATTTGAGGAAAAAATGGCAATCGTCCGCGGCGAAGTTCGGCAAAGCGAAGAAATCGTCCGCAAATTACAGGTCATAATGCAGGGCAATGCAAAAACCTTAACCGTCAACAACAAAAAAGAAACCGTCCAGAGATTCCTCGGTCAACTCCACACGATTATTTTCAATTCCGACGAACTCGAAATAATTCGCGGAACACCTTCCGCCCGACGCAAATTTTTAGACGGCGGAATTGTTTCGATTTATCCGCCCTTTGTCCAGACGCTTTCCGATTACAACCGCGTCATCAAACAAAAAAATTCCCTTTTGCAGACGGCGAGAGATAATGAATATTCTATCGAAAGAGTTACCGAACTGCTTGAGCCTTGGAACGAGCAGTTAATTCAACTTGCCGCAAGAATTTACAAAGCCAGAATCCGTTTTGTCGAAAGATTAAATGAAGTTTTATACAAAAAACTCTTTGAACGCGAAGAAGTTTCAATTCGCTATGTTTCGTCCTTGGAAGGCAAAGGCGATCTGTCGGATTATGCCGGATTGATCGCTGAACGCTTAAAACTTCGCATTCCGGCGGAAATGTATTCGGGATATTCTCTGATCGGAACTCACCGCGACGAACTGGAAATTACTTTTGACGGAAAGGACTTGCGGAAATTCGGCTCTTCCGGTCAGCAGAGAAGTGCTTTATTAATTTTGCAGATCGCTAATTTGTCGGTTTATTTTGAACAGAATAGGGAATATCCGCTGTTTTTGCTGGACGATATTGATGCCGAACTCGATTACAAACGAATCGGGCAATTATTGGAATTTTTGCAGGATAAAACACAGACTTTTGTAACGACTTCAAAAAAAAGTTTTGTAGATGATTTTGGCGAAAACGCGAGAGTTTTAACGGTTGAAAACGGAGCGACGAAATTTTAAAAAGTTTTAATTGACTGGAGCGTAAGCGTCCCGCTTGCAATGAGTGTCGCTTCCGAGAGAAAGCAAACACAACGAATTTTACAGTTTGATGCTAACTTGCGGGTTGGCAAAGTTTGCTTTCGTGCTATCGCACTCATCGCAAGCGGGACGCTTATGCTCCAGTCAATTTTTATCTTTCTCAACTTCAGGACGCAGTTTATTGGCGATGACTTTTGTAATTAATGAATTCGGTGCAAATGTTGCGGCACGAGCGACGATGGAATTTATCATTCCCGAAATTACCTGCGTTTTTCCTTTTTCCAAACCTTTTAATGCGGCTTCGACGACTTCTTCCGGCGTTTGTTTTCCCTTGATCGTAACGGGATTTTTTATGTCGGAAGCAGCAAAAAAATTTGTTTCAGTCGCACCGGGGCATAAGTTCATAACTCTGATTCCGTATGGACGATTTTCTTCAGCGACGGCTTCGGTGAATGATGTTACGAAGGCTTTTGTCGCGGCGTAAGTTGCCATAAACGGGATCGGTTGGAAACTTGCGGTGGAAGAAACATTGATGATCGTTCCGCTTTTTCGCTCACGCATTATCTGTAAATACCGATGCGTTAAGGCAACGAGTGCCGTTACGTTTAAGTGAATCATTTCCAATTCTTTTTCGATTTCGAGATCGGCAAAATCTCCCATTGAGCCGAATCCGGCGTTATTTATCAGCCAATCTATTTCCATTTCGTGATTGATCGTTTCTTTAAAAAGACGCAAATCGGCTTGATAATCATTCAGATCAATCGCCACATAATGAGCCATTATATTGTGTTCGAGCATTAATTCGTCGCACAGCGAAATGAGTTTTTTTTCATTGCGGGCGACGAGAACGAGGTTGTGTTTTTCGGCGGCAAGTCTGCGGGCAAATGCTTCGCCGATTCCGCTCGATGCTCCTGTGATGAGTGTTGCTTTCATAAAAATAACCTTTTACCGCAGAATTTTTACAAACTTATTTTGCGGTAAAACATATGAAGCGTCAAATTAATGAGAACTTTGAGCCGGAAATTCTTCTTTTGAAATAGAGTATTGAGCCAGATCATTGTCATAAAATTTGCCGATGCCGACATATTTCATTCCGAGGCGTTTCATCACATTTTGCGAGGCTTTATTTTCAGGCGTGGCGACGGCGACGATCTTTTCCAGATTTAATTCTTCAAAGCCGTATTGCAAAATTCTGTTTGCCGCTTCGGTGGCGTAACCTTTGCCCCAAAATTTTTTGCGAATCGCGTAGCCGACTTCGATTTCATTTGTTTCAATAAGCCGCCAGAGTCCGCACCAGCCGACAAAACTTTTTGATTTTTTTTCGATCACGCCGCAAAAACCGATCTTTTCCTTGTCCCATTTTTCCGAGATCATTTCGATCCAATGCAAAGATTCTTCCCGCTTCGTCTGAGGTTTGCGGATGTAACGCATAATTTCCTCATCGCTACGCATCTTGAATATTTCATCAACATCGTAATCTTGAAGTCGCCGTAAAAATAGTCTTTCGGTTTCAAACATGTTCTTTTAGTCATTACTGAGCGGTATAGAAATTGCTTGCTTTGAAAATAAGAAAAAGATGCCCGCGAAATACGCGAAAGAACGCGAAAAAAGAAATTCAAAAAAAAGTTTTGTTTTATTTTCGCGTCCTTTCGCGTTTATTCGCGGGAA
>JBGTKR010000519.1:0-5258 GCA_041744535.1 Pyrinomonadaceae bacterium | reverse complement strand
GATTATCTTTAAAGTATCGTCTTTTGACGAAAGCAAAGGCAGCGGCAAAATTCCTAAAATAGGAACTCCGGTTCGTTTATATCCGAGTCCGACCACTTCCGGTTCGCCGATTCGTGCCTGAAAATATCCTTTTGACCGCATATATTCCCGAACATTCGCATTCAGATCATACTGAAGTTTGCGTAGATCGAGAATATCCTGACCTTTAAAACGCGAGATCAAGCCCGTTTCCTGAACAAGCTGAAGCTGACCGCGAAGTTCGCCGTCCGAGAAATGTTCATTTCCTTCAAATTCAATATCAACGATTCTCG
This sequence comes from Pyrinomonadaceae bacterium, assembly GCA_041744535.1. Taxonomy (GTDB): domain Bacteria; phylum Acidobacteriota; class Blastocatellia; order Pyrinomonadales; family Pyrinomonadaceae; genus Aridibacter. The sequence continues at coordinate 4,947 of JBGTKR010000519.1, read as the reverse complement.
AGCGATTGCCCTGTTCGATATTAAATATAACCGCCACCGAAGTCGCTGAAACTTCTTCATCTTCAACCGTTACCTTTGCATTCGGATAACCCTTTGAAGCAAGCATTTCACGCAGAACCCGGCGGGCGTTTCGGGCTTTTACGGGATCATAAACAGCTTCTTTTGAAATCCCGACGCGTCCTTCACGAAAAGCCTTGAGAATATCCGATTCCTGAATCGCCTTTGTTCCATTGAACTGCAAATCACGAATGATCGGAAGTTCCCTGACTTCAAAGATCACATTAACGCCGCCGCGAACTCCCGGTTCGGTTAGAACGCGGGTTGCCGTTTTATCAAAGAAATTAAGCGATAAAAGTTCCTGCAGATCTCTTTCCAGAAGCAGCGGATCGTATGTATCTCCGGGGCGTGTTCTGATGTAATAAAGCAGATCTTCATCACGCAGACGACGATTTCCCGATATATCTACCGATTCCACCAACTGCTGTGCCTTTTCTGCTGCTGCTGCTTTATTTTTGCTGTCTTCCGTCTTATTCTCTCCAGCCAGAGCAGCTGCGTTCAAGAGCATAAGACTCATTAAAATAAGCCCGAAAATGCGACGAATTTGCATAATGCCAACTTCCTTTTTTATTATTACTTGCAAGATTTATTAAATATGAAAATCCCTATAAATGCTAAATACTTTTTGAATAAATATTTGTAAAAATCAGATTAAATTTTAGTTCAAAAACCGGGTTTTTTATTTCTGGGTTGATACGCGGATTTAGATTCTTATTAACAAATGATGGTTGCTTTTTAGAATCACTTCTTTGCTAATCTCCCACAAACTTACGAATTATACAGCCAAAAGCCAAAAAAATAAAAAGCACAAAAGATATATTTCCAATACTTTCGTGCTTTATTTTGTATTTTTGAAGGAAATTAAGAGTGGTCAGCGGTCAGCGGTCAGCCGTCAGCGAGAAGCTGACCGCTGATGGCTGACCGCTGAATGCTAATAACTAACCGCTTTTTTAGATTTTCCCGTTTTCAGCGGACGCAGTAATAATTTATCTTCTTCGCAATAAACCTCGACAAAACTTTCCTTATCCAAATCACCTTGAATCAAAGCCTCCGAAAGTTCGTCTTCGACGTATTTCTGCAATGCACGGCGTATCGGTCTTGCTCCGTAACTTCTGTCAGCACAGGTTTTATCAATCACCCATTGTTTCGCTTCGTTGGTTAAACCGATCTGCAAAGCGTGATTTTCGAGAATTTTATTTAATTCGCCGATCTGCAAGTCAATTATCTGCATTAAATCTTCATCCAGTAATTCATCAAAAATTATAATTTCATCGAGCCGATTAATAAATTCCGGTGCAAAGGTTCTTTTAACTTCCGATAAAACTTCCGCTTCCATTTTTTCACGCGAAGCGTCGCCGCTTGCCTGAAATCCGAGCGTTGCACGTTTTTGAATAAATCTTGCTCCGATGTTCGAGGTCATTATAAAAACGGCGTTTTTGCAGTCAATTTCATTCCCGGAAGAATCGGTCAATTTTCCGTCTTCAAAAACCTGCAAAAGCACATTGAACAGATCGGGATGAGCTTTTTCGACTTCATCAAAAAGCACGACTGCATACGGCGTGCGGCGAAGTTTTTCGGTCAACTGTCCGCCTTCTTCGTGTCCGACGTAGCCCGGCGGCGAACCGATAAATTTTGCCACCGTGTGTTTTTCCATAAATTCCGACATATCAAAACGAATCAGGGCTTTTTCCGATCCGAAAAGAAATTTTGCCAGCGTCCTCGCAGCTTCCGTTTTCCCAACACCCGTCGGACCTAAAAACAAAAACGAACCGACGGGACGCGAAGGACTTTTCAAACCCGCTCGTGAACGCCGGATCGCACGTGCAAGTGCCGAAATCGCCGGACGCTGTGAAATAATTCTTTCGTGCAGTTTGTCTTCGATTTTAAGCAGTTTGCTCGCTTCTTCCTGTTTGATTGACTGCACCGGAATTCCCGTCCGGCGGGCGATAACTTCCTCGACATCATCCTTTGTAACCTCGACGGCAAAAAACGAATCGTCAAAATTTTCCAGTTCAAACGAGATCAGATTTTCCTCATCCGTTACTTTTTTCCAGTTGTCAACCGTTTCCTTCCAATCCGGTTCGCTGATATTTTCCTGTTGATAGCGAAGTTTCGCCCTTGCTCCGGCTTCGTCCAAAACGTCAATCGCCTTGTCCGGCAGAAATCTTTCGGGAATATAACGGTTTGTTTGAAAAACGGCGGCTTCGAGTGCTTCTTTTGAATAGCGGATTTGGTGAAAAGCCTCGTATCTGTCGGCGATTCCTTCGATGATCTCAAGTGCTTCTTCTTCATTTGGCGGCAGAACTTTAACGGCTTGAAAACGTCTTTCAAGCGAACGGTCTTTTTCAATTGACTTGCGGTATTCGCTCGGTGTCGTCGCTCCGACACATTGAATTTCGCCGCGTGAAAGTGCCGGTTTTAAAATATTCGCCGCATCCAGCGAACCTTCCGCCGAACCCGCTCCGACGAGCGTGTGAATTTCATCTATAAAAACCACGAACTGCGGATTTTCCCTGAGTTCCGCCATAATCTTTTTCAGGCGTTCTTCAAATTGTCCGCGATATTTTGTTCCCGCCACGACCAAAGACAGATCGAGCGATAAAATACGTTTATTTTCCAAAAAGGTAGGAACATTTCCATCGGAAATTCTCTGAGCAAGTCCTTCGATGATCGCCGTTTTCCCGACTCCCGATTCACCGATCAAAACCGGATTATTCTTTGTCCGGCGGCACAAAATTTCGATAACTCTTTCGGTTTCCGGTTCACGTCCGATCAGCGGATCTAATTTCCCCTGAGCGGCTTCTAGTGTTAAATCTCTGGTAAATTCGTATAGATTCGGATTTTCTTTTCGCTGTTTGTCCAACACACGACGACTCGGAGCTCCGCTTTGAGAGATGAGTTTTTCACGCACCGCCGCCGGATTTAAACCGTAATCATAAAGAATCTCCGCCGCAATTGATTCTTCCTCACGCAAAATTCCCAAAAGCAGATGCTCAACCCCGATATGCCGATTTCCCAAGCGTTCACCTTCTTCGTGAGCAAATGCCAGAATTCTTTTTGTTTCGGGAGCCAGATGCAGTTCGGCGGACTGCGGAATCCGTGTTCGCCGGACGATCCTCTCCTCGACATCCCGCCGCACAGCTTCAACCGTTAAACTATGACGAAACGGAAAAAATCGTGCCGAAAGAGTTTTATCCTCCCGCATCAAACCCAATAAAATATGCTCCGGTGCGATCTTCTGCGAACCGTATTGCAGAGCTTCATAGCGGGCAAAGAAAACGACGCGGCGTGCTTTTTCTGTATAGCGTTCAAACATAAATATATAAAATACCTTAAAACTTCTGTTATGAATCGGAAACTTATTATAACCAAAGTCTGACCTTTTACGCCAATTTTTTAAGATTGATTTTTTAAGACTTGCTAAATAGATAGTTTTAAAGCGGTAAAAACTCCAAACTTTTATTGCCGCCAACTGCAAAAAAAATTGTTGTCTTTGCAAAATCACAAACGTATGGTTCCTTTATCTTAACAATAGACATTATCGGAAATAACAAAATGCTCAATATGATAAGAATATTTTTCCCGCGAATAAACGCGAAAGACCGCGAAAATAAGATAAAAAGATTTTATGAATTTCTTTTTTCGCGTAATTTCGCGTTTATTCGCGGGCTAATTCTTATTTCCAATAATGTCTAATTTTAGTGAGAGCAGGTTTTATGGGATTCGTCCTACAAACTTTTCCGGGCTTATTTTTATTAAATCTAGTTAGAGTTGTTTATCGATTTACTGTCGTGTGCTTAGAAATTTGATATGCTTTTGACGGAATACTTAATATTTACCGATTTATGAATCCACTCGCCAACAAAATCCGTCCGAAAAATTTAACCGAATTCGTCGGACAAAAACACCTCGTCGGTGAAGGAAAACCGCTTCGCCTCGCCATCGAAAACGGACATATTTTTTCATATATTTTGTGGGGAACGCCCGGAGTCGGCAAGACGACCTTTGCACGAATTTATGCGGATGCGATCAATGCCGAATTTTATGAATTATCGGCAGTTTCCGCCGGAAAAAACGACATCCGCAAAATTGTTGATTCGCCGAAAGATGAAAATCGTCCGAAGGTTTTATTTCTTGATGAAATCCACAGATTCAATAAAGCCCAGCAGGATTTTTTGCTGCCGTTTGTCGAAAACGGCGATCTGACTTTGATCGGTGCAACAACCGAGAATCCGAGTTTTGAAGTGATTCCCGCCTTGCTTTCGCGTCTTCGCGTTTTTGTTTTGGAAGAATTAAAGCCCGATGAAATGACGACAATTATTGACCGAACTGGTTTTGAAATTAACGGCGAAGCAAAAGAATGGTTGATCGCAATGGCGGACGGCGACGCTCGCAAGCATTGACGATGATCGAAAATACCGCTCAACTGCACGACAATAAAATCACTTTAGAAAATCTGCAAAACACTCTGCAATCAAAGTTTCTGCGTTATGATAAAAAGGGCGAAGAGCATTACAACACGATTAGTGCGTTTATCAAATCTATGCGGGCAAGCGATGCGGACGCGGCAATTTATTATCTCGCCCGAATGATCGAATCCGGCGAAGACCCGAAATTTATTGCCCGCCGAATGGTGATCTTCGCCTCTGAAGACATCGGACTCGCCGTTCCAACCGCACTCGTCGTTGCCAACGCTGTTTTTCGTGCCGTCGAAACCATCGGTTTGCCCGAAGCCGGAATAAATCTCGCCCACGGAGTCGCCTATTTATCAAATTGCAAGAAAGACCGCTCGGCTTACAACGCCTACAAATCAGCACTCGCAGACGCAAAAAAATTCGGTAATCTCCCAATTCCGATGAAACTTCGGAATGCTCCGACAAAATTGATGAA
>JBGTKR010000518.1:0-13013 GCA_041744535.1 Pyrinomonadaceae bacterium | reverse complement strand
TAGTTTATTTAATCTTAAGTTAAAGTATTGGAATTAATGCTTTTAAGTGTTACCAAAATCCATAACAATTGTCATTTAATCAGTATTTTCTGGTAAACTTATAACTATGATTAATCGCAAAGCAATAGTTACTATGGCTATCGGGGATGATTACCTTAATATGTGGCGAGAAAAATGTCAAAACGGGTGGCAAAAATATGCTGATAAATATGGCTATGATGTAATTTGTATTGACACACCTCTTGACGACTCAAAACGTGCAAGAGAACGCTCTCCTGCTTGGCAAAAGTGCCTAATTCTCGGGCAGAAATACATTAAAAAATACGAGCGTGTGGTGTGGATTGACGCGGATATACTAATTAATTATAATGATGCACCGTGCATTTCCTCAACAGTCCCGGTCAATAAATTAGGAGCAGTAAATGCGTGGGCTCTTCCAACACCAGAATTAGCACAAGTTGCATTAGACAGGTTGAATGATTACTGGGGAATTGCTTATGAAATCCGAGACCACACGCCTCAGGATTATTATGCCAGCTATGGTCTAAATGCTGATTTTAACGAAGTTGTGCAATCCGGTGTATTAGTTTTATCACAGAGTCATCGTCATATTTTAGAGAAGGTATATTTTGAGTATGAGGAAAAGAACGAAGGTAATAATTACGAGATGAGACCTCTTTCATACGAAATTTTAAAGTCTAATTGCGTTTACTGGATAGATCATCGCTTTAATTTGATATGGCTCGTCTATAAAATATTGTATTACCCTTTCCTGCTTGATAAAACTCAACCTGAAAACAGAATGTTAACTAAAATCAGGCAGAAGTTATTTATAATGACCCCCATAAACTGGACAGCTAGTTAAGGTGGAAAATGATGTTAAAATATCTGTTGAAATTAACATTATGACAACCACTAAAAAGCGTAAGGTTTATACATCGGCTTTCAAAGCTAGAGTTGCTTTGGAAGCGGTTCGCGGCAAATTGACCATCAATCAAATTGCTAAAGAATTCGAGATTCATCCGAATCAGGTTTCGACTTGGAAGAAGCAGTTTCTCGAGTCTTTGCCGCAGATATTTGAAAATCCGGGTAAGTCAAAAGACGCTCAAACGGAAGAACTGACGGATCAGTTATATCAACAAATCGGCAGATTAAAAGTCGAACTCGATTGGCTAAAAAAAAAGTCCGCCCGATTGATTTAGAGCAAAAGCGAAAACTTATCGAAGTGTCGGACGCTCAACTTTCAACGCGTCGGCAATGCGAACTTTTGGGATTAAATCGGGCGAGTTTTTATTATCGAAACAAGCCGGAAACGCCCGAAAATATAAAGTTGATGAGATTGATCGACGAGGAATATACGCTGCATCCGTTTTACGGCTATCGAAAGATGACGCAGTTTTTGCACAGACGCGGGTTTGGAGTCAATCACAAACGGGTGGCACGGTTGATGAGCAAGTTGGGATTGGCGGCAATTTATCCGAAACCGAACTTATCGAAGCCGGGCAAGAATCATCTGATTTACCCGTATTTGTTGTGCGACATTGAGATTCAAAGAGTTAATCAGGTGTGGGCGACGGACATTACATATATCAGAATGAAAGACGGATTTTTATATTTGTTGGCGATCATGGATTGGTATTCGAGATTCGTGATCGAAATTGAAATCTCGAATTCATTGGAAGCGGGCAGTTTTGCGGGTTGTTTGCAGCGAGCTGTCGGCGGGTTGGCACAACCGGAGATATTTAATTCCGATCAAGGCAGTCAATTTACGGCTGCCGGGTGGCTCGAAGTGTTGCACAACAATAATATAGCGATAAGTATGGACGGACGCGGACGTTGTTTTGATAATATTATGGTCGAGCGGTTGTGGCGAAGCGTCAAATACGAAGAAGTCTATCTGAAAGATTATCGGGACGGCTGGGAAGCGGCAGATGGATTGACAAATTATTTTGGATTTTACAACTATGAAAGACCGCATCAGTCGCTGGGTTATCGAACGCCGGCGGAAGTATATCAAAGCGGATTGAAAATAAAATAGCAGGAGAAAAAAATCGGAGATTTTTAATGTCTAAACTCCACCTTAAAAAAGTGCTTTTGTGGTCTAGACAATGGGGTTCACTTTAATTTTCTGTTCCAAGTTATCAGTCGCAACTAGATTTAGATAAATTATGTGTTGCGACCACCTTCAAAAATAGTTATTTTTTGCACTTTGCCGGAAGTCAGATGGATATGAATTTATTACACGAGGGTTGATATGTATTTTATAGGATGAACTTTGGTTTTGGAACAACATTGCGGTAATAGTCAAAAAGTCTGTAATTGATCTAGATTTCCTTAGGTTTGGCAAAAAAAACAGTTTCCTCAGCATGAATTGTGTAAGCACCTAAGAAAAAGTAATCAAGTAATTAATTTGAAAAATTTTGATTTATTCTGATTTTTTGGTTTAAGATGATATTTCGGTTTAAGTCCTGTCAATGTTTTTTTAGAAACAAGAATATGCTGTTTTTGTCAAATTTCCATTTTTACAACTTATGAGAAAAATTCCAAACATCCTGAGGCGTATAAAATACCGCCTTTTTCCACCGCCTAAAATTTCTTCATATTTAGAGATCGAGAGTGTCGAGCGGATTTTTTATTTGGAGTATTTGCGTGAAGGAATGACGGTTTTCGATGTCGGGGCAAATATCGGCGAATTAACCTTGATTTTTTCGCGGTTTGTTAATAATGGAAAAGTTCACGCATTTGAAGCGAGCAAGGCTGCATTTCGGAAACTCGAAACCATCTGCCGGACGGCTAAACGCCGCAACACTATATTAAATTATCTGGCATTGGCGGACAAAAAAGGCTCGATTCATCTCTACATTTATGATGACAATTATCTTGCTTTTAATACTCAAGCCGTGCGGGAAATCGAAGAATACGGGTTGCCCGTCGAACCTGTCGGAATTGAAGAAGTATCTGCAACAACCATTGATGATTATTGTGAAGAGAACGGAATTGAACAAATTGATCTGTTAAAAATTGATGTCGAAGGCTCTGAATTACAGGTAATGAAAGGTGCGGAAAAAATGCTGCAGTCCAAACGCATCAAATGTATGACGTTCGAGTTTGGTCAAACGACTTTGGATATGGGCATCAAACCCGAAGAAATAAAAGATTATTTAAAAAAAATGAATTACAGTATTCACAATATAATGAAAGACGAGCCGCTTTTTCCCATACAAAACGGTGTCGCCCTGTATTCAATGCACGTTTCAAAACCGATTTAGAGTAAAGTAAATGACTCGTCGTAAAATATTTAGTGATAAAACCGTGAACTCTCAAATTGCTGTTCGGCACTCACAAAATTCGATCTGGAAACCATATGTGCGGTATTAGCGGTGTCATAACAAAAGAGAAATTGTCGCCTGATCTAAAGGCATCGGTCTTGCGGATGAATGCGGCTCAGATTCATCGCGGACCGGACGGTGCGGGTGAATTTTTTGGTGAAAATGTCGCACTTGCCAATCGCCGTTTGAGTATTATTGATCGGGAAGGCGGTTGGCAGCCGCTTTATAATGAAGACAAATCGCTCGCACTCATAATCAACGGGGAAATTTATAATTTTGTCGAATTGCGAAAACGCCTGAAAGCATCGGGACATAGATTTCAAACTGAAGCGGACGGCGAAGTTATTCTGCATCTTTATAAAGAAAATCCAGAAGATTTCATTAATCATTTACGCGGAATGTTTGCGTTTGCTCTGTGGGATTTGAAACGCCAACGTCTGATTCTGGCACGTGACAGAATGGGCGAAAAGCCGCTTTATTTATACGAAACGGACGGGCAAATTTTATTTGCTTCGGAGCTGAAATCGTTGCTCGGTTCGGGTCTTGTTAAATTTGAATTGGATTCACGAGCGGTCAATCTTTATTTTCATTTTCAATATGTTCCCGAACCTTTGACGGCAATTAAAGACGTGCGGAAACTGGACGCGGCACGAATATTGATTGTTGATGTCAAAGATTGGAAAGTTGAAGAGAAAACTTATTGGAATTTGGAGGATTCTCCGCCTCTTGAAGGTAATCCGCCGGATTTAATTCGGGAAAAATTGGAAGAAGTTAGCGAGTTAATCGTTCGCTCGGATATGCCCGTCGGAGTTGCTTTAAGCGGCGGTTTGGATTCGAGTTTGGTGGCGGCGTTTGCGAAACAAAAACATCCCGATCTGTGTGCGTTCAGCGTTGGTTACAAAGGACGACCTGAGTCTGATGAGCGAAAAGATGCAGAAGATTTGGCGAAGTATTTGAAGATAGATTTTTTTGATGTCGAACTCGATACGGAAACGATTATAGATTTTTTCCCCGAACTGAATTATTGGCGTGATGACCCGATTGCCGATATTTCGGGTTTTGGATATTACGCCGTGATGAAACTTGCCCGCGAACACGGAGTTCCCGTAATGCTTCAAGGGCAAGGCGGCGACGAATTATTTTGGGGTTATCCGCAAATGCAGGCGGCTGTCAGCGAAACTTTAAAGAAAGCCGAATTGTTGAAAAATCCGATTTCGCAAAGATTAATTCAATCTTTAACTTTCGGAAAACCTAACGGCATTTCAAATTGGTTACGTGATTTCGGCGGAATGCGTTCAAATTGGCGAAATGCCAAACAGCAACTTGAAACTCCCGACGAGTTTGTTTTTTATGATAAGTTATCCGATTTCGTTTTAGCATCCGAGCAAATGCCGACTTTTTACAGTCCGAATTTTATTGAACAAATTAATGAAAATGACGCATCTACGCTTTTTGATTTTTCGGATAAATGGGGTGATATTGAAACGACTTTAACGGCTTTGGCTTGTGCGACATATTTGCGTGAAAACGGCATTACACAAGGCGACCGTTTGGGAATGGCTTCGTCGGTTGAAATGCGGCTTCCGCTGGTGGATCATAAATTTGTCGAAACGGTTATCGGTTTGCGGAAAACACAGACGGACGCACACTTGCCGCCGAAATACTGGCTCAAAGAAGCGGTCAAAGGTGTTCTACCCGATTGGGTTTTAAATCGCCCGAAACGCGGTTTTGCTCCGCCGACTCAGGAATGGCACAAAGCTATTTTTGCGAAATACGGCGAGTCATTGAATGAAGGTTTTTTGGTTGAAGCTAAAATTTTGAGCCGTGAAAGCGGGCGGCGTTTGGCAAAGGGTGAGTTTCCGGCGGAAGCGATTACGCCGATCTCGTTTAAGGCTTTGGTGCTTGAACAATGGTGTCGGCAGATGCAGAATATTTCATAAAAGGAGATTTTTGTTTGAAGAAAAAATTACGCATCGCCATCAATGCACAGATTCCTTCATCAAGCGGTTCGGGCGGACTCGAAACGGTTTTGCGGGTTTTGACTTCAATCGGACGGCTCGAAGGCGATGAAGAATATATTTTTATCGGTCATTGGGCTGATTCCGATTGGCTGAAACCGCTTTTAAATGAACGGCAAACAATAATTTCTGCTCCATCTCCCGAAAAATTTACGCCTAAAAGAATGGAAAATCTCAAGCGTTTAATGGGACCGATTCGCCCGCTTGCCCACAAGTTTAAGAGTTTGATAAAACCTACGCCGCCGAATATTCAGCCTGCAATTCCGACTTCGGACGGATTTTTTGAAAGTCTGAATTGCGATGTTATTCATTTTCCGTATCAGGATTATGTTTATTGCCAAGTTCCGACGGTTTATAATCCGCACGACTTACAACATCTGCATTACCCCGAATTTTTTGCAACAAAAGAGATCGAAAGACGTGAAGCTATTTATCCGGCAGCGTGTCGGGCGGCAGATACTGTTATTGCGGCTTCTCAATTTGTAAAGCAGGATATACAGCATAGATACGGAATTGAAGCGGATAAAATACAGGTTATTCCGTGGTCGCCGCCCGAAATAAAATTAAATGAATTTACGGAAAAAGATGTCAATTTGCTGTTTGAAAAATACGACTGTCCGCCGCGTCCGTTTGCACTTTATCCGGCAATGACTTGGGAGCATAAAAACCACATACGTCTGCTTGAAGCATTGGCTTTACTGCGTGATAATAAAAATTTGAAAATTAATCTGATCTGCACCGGACACAAAAATTCATTTTATCCGCAGATCGAAAAAAGGCTGTTTGAACTAAACCTTGAAAATCAGGTTAAGTTCGCGGGAATTGTCGAATATGAAGAATTGAGTCTTTTATACCGTCAGGCACAATTCGTGATTGTTCCGACACTTTTTGAGGCGGCAAGCGGACCGCTTTTTGAAGCGTGGCAACACGGTGTTGCCGTTGCGTGTTCGTCGGTAACATCTTTGCCCGAACAAGCCGCCGGTGCCGCTTTGCTTTTTGATCCTTTTTCAGTCGGGGAAATTGCCGAAGCGATAAAAAGTTTGGCATCCGACGAAAATTTACGTGCGGAAATGGTATCACTCGGCTTCAGACGTTTGCAAGATTTTAATATCGAGCGAACAGCGAAGGCTTACAGAGCCGTTTATCGCAGAGCTGCCGGAATTGATTTAAACGAGGAGGACAGGCATATTTTAGATCGGGATTGGATGAGAGATTCTTGATTTTAAGCCCGTGCAAATTATACAGTTTTAAAGTTTCAAAATGTATAAAAACATACAGTCTATAAACGAATTTAGATATATCTTAGTTCAAAACAACTTTGTTTAGTAAAATCTTACAACCGGATGATTAAATTAATCCTCTCAAACAGCGAAGCGATGTAAAATTCAAAAGTTTTTGTTCTAATTTAGCTTACCGTTAAAAAATAAAATTAATAAGGAATCATAAAAAAAGTAAAAATGATATTCAAAACGAAAATAGGAATAATATCGGCGATGATCTCGGTTTTGTTTTCAGTTGTTTTAAACGGCTGCTCAAGCACCGGAACTGAAGTAACGACAAACAATAATGCAGATCAAATGACAACAACATCTTCAAGCAATAACAATATTGCCGCAAATCCGGCGGAAACTCCACCGGCAAATATGGATAATATTTCCGCCGCTCCGCCGAATAATTCAACACCGGAAACTAATGCTCCGATGACAAAAGGAAATGAGAAAACTGCGGATAAAGACAAAAAATCTATGCCGCCGAAAGAAATGCCGACTCCGGTGATCGGCAGCGGAGGTCAGGATTTCTTTTTGCTAACACAAGTTCAAGGAGCATACAATACCGATAAAGATTTAGGAAAAGCCGTTGTGGTTGATGTTAAGGAAGGAAATATAACCTTGACCGGCAAAGTTCCAAGTCAGGAGTTAAAAGAAAAAGCGGAAAAGATTGCCCGAAATGTTAAGGGAGTAAAAAATGTTAAAAATAATTTGCAGGTTTCACCGTAATCGAAATGTTTTTTTTTAATGTATAAAAATTCAGCAATTAAAAGGAGTCAATAAATAATGCAAAAAGTAATTTTAGCCGTTACCGTATTTGTTTTTATAACAACCGCGAGTATCGGCATTCACGCTCAGGAAAAAAAGAAAAATGACACTAATAAACCCCAAACGACAACCATCGACGCTTGGCGGCGGGCATTCCCGCAAATACAAGAAGAATCTACTGATGTTCCGGCATATCCAACTCGAACAGACCCGGAAATAACGGAAGAATATGTAGAATCTGCGGCGGAAATCGAAAAAACAATAGTTGATCTCGAACGAAAATTGATGACAGCTTTTAAACAAAGCGACGCGGGTACGCTGAGTTATCTGTTGGCGGATGATTTTATGGCGGTTGGAGAAAATTTAAATGATACACAACCGAACAAAATAGGGTATATCCAATGGGTTTCAAAAAATCCAAAATTCAAATCATATAAATTAGACAAAATATCGATTCGTATTTTTGGAAAAACAGCGATAGCTACCGTTCATTACAAACACCAAGCCGCCGCAACGGGTTCGTCTGTGAACGAAGATTTTATCGTAACCGATGTTTGGGTTAAAAACGGTGATTTGTGGCAAGCCGTGTCGCATCACGTAAGTCGGATGCCGAAATCTTAATAAATTAATTAAAACTTAAAAGTGTTTAAAAAAAGGCTGATGTTCAATTTCAATCGAAAAGACATTTCAGCCTTTTTATTTTGCTTTCTTGACGTATGAATGTTCAATTGCGTAACTTTTAAAAACATTTACTGAAAACGCTTGCCTCAGTTAAAATCTCTTGAAGTTATGAACGGGAAAAACAGTAAAATTTATATCGCGGGTTCAAGCGGAATGGTTGGAAGTGCGGTGAAAAAATGTCTGAACGATAAAGGATATACAAATTTAATTTGCCCAACCTCGAAAAAATTGAATCTGATAGACCAAGCGGAAGTTGAAAAATTTTTCTCAAATGAAAAACCGGAGATCGTCATTCTTGCCGCCGGAAAGGTTGGCGGAATTCTTGCTAACGATACCTTTCGGGCTGAATTTATTTACAATAATCTTTTGATCGAGGCGAATGTGATTCACGCTTCTTACAAAAACGATGTTAGAAAACTTATTTTTCTGGGGAGTTCCTGTATTTACCCGAAATTTTCATCGCAGCCGATCAAAGAAGAAGAACTGCTGACGGGCTTTCTCGAACCGACAAACGAGCCGTATGCCATCGCCAAGATCGCCGGGATAAAACTCTGCGAAAACTATTATCGGCAATACGGATGCAATTTCTATTCGGTGATGCCGACCAATCTTTACGGAGCTAACGACAACTTCGATCTGCAAAGTTCTCACGTAATTCCCGCTTTGATACGCAAGTTTCATGCGGCAAAATTAAGCGGTTCTCCGAAAGTTACACTATGGGGAACGGGTTCGCCGCGGAGAGAATTTTTATATGTTGACGATCTGGCGGAAGCGGTTGTTTTTTTTATGGAAAATGTCAACGCGGAGGATATTTACAAACAAAACATCTCGCAAATAAACATCGGCACGGGTGAAGACATCGAGATAAAAGAACTTGCCGAACTGATAAAACGAATTATCGGTTTTAAAGGAAAGATCGAATATAATACGGCAAAACCCGACGGGATGCCGCAAAAACTTTTGGATGTTTCGCGGTTAAATAAATTAGGCTGGAAACACAAGACGACGCTTGAAGACGGATTGCGGAAAACTTATGAATGGTTTCATCAAACACATACGGTTTCCGGCAAAAGTTGAGAGCCGGAATCATACGCAGTAGCAGTAGGCAGGTGCAGTAAGCAGTAAAGAAAAGATTGTATTATCAGCAGTTTAGTTATTTATTTAACACACCTATTTACCGAAAATTGGTATCAGATATGCAATCGGGAAACTTGCAGTCATAGATCGCTTATCTGACGATAGTCGGTATTTCGGCTTTTATAATCCTGTTATAATTTTACTCTATTCGGCTTATACCTTCCGCAAAATGGAACGCAGTTTTGCCGATATTGTTTAGCTAATGGAAAACGGAAAACGGAAAATGGATAACGATTTTTTTGTTTTCCATTTTCCGTTTTCCGTTTTTTAGTCTGCCTAATTAAACAAAAGCAAAATCGAACTGTTCCTGATGAATCGTTGCATCTCCGGTAAGATCAACCACGCCGAGATATTCTTCTATCTCTTCCAGTACTCCGCTTTCAGAACCTCTTAAAGTTTGAACAACTGCGGGATGCACCCGCAAAGTCGTATGCCGCACATCGCTTAAATTTTTCGATAAACTTCTCGCTTCATCTAAAATTTCATAGCAAATAGTTTGAGCCGATTTAACCCAACCCGCACCTTCGCAGTAATCGCACGGCGAACAAAGCGTGCGTTCCAAGGATTGTTTAACACGCTTGCGGGTCATAATTATCAAGCCGAAATCGTTAAATGATAAAACCTTGGTCGGTGATTTATCGTTTGATAAATTTTCCTGCAACGCCTGCAAAACCTTCTGACGATTGCGGCGGTCTTCCATATCTATCAAGTCAAGAACAATAATTCCGCCCAGATCACGCAGACGAATCTGACGCGAAATTTCCTTGACCGCTTCCATATTCGTTTTCGTGATCGTATCTTCAAGCCGTTCATTGCCTTTACCGACAAATTTGCCCGTGTTGACATCAATGGCGATCAGAGCTTCGGTTTGATTTATCACGAGATAACCGCCCGATTTTAACCAGACGCGGTGTTTCAGAGCCTTGTCAATTTCGCCCGCCACGCCGTATGCTTCAAGGATCGGTTGATCCGATGTGTGAAATTTTACACGCCTGACCATTTTCGGCTGAATGCGGTTTACGAACTCTATCGTCCGCTGATATTCATCTTCGGAATCCACGCGAATCGCCGTAAAATCATCGGACAACTGATCGCGGATCAGTCGCTGGACAATATCCAAATCCTGATGGATGAGTTCCGGCGATTTTGCTTTTTCGGCTTCTTTTCTGATGTCGTTCCAGGTATTCGACAAATATTTTGCATCATCCCGAATGTCATCTTCGCTTTTTCCCGTTCCGGCGGTTCTGACAATAAATCCGCCCGAAGGGATATTTAATCCCGTAATGACTTTTTCGAGCAGATTTCTAAGCCGTCCGCGTTCTTTGGCGGATTCGATCTTTCTCGAAACGCCGAGATGTTCGATGGTCGGCATAAAGACCAAATATCTGCCCGGCAGAGCGATATGCGAAGTGATTCTCGCTCCCTTGCGGGCAATCGGTTCTTTGGCGATCTGCACCAGAATTTCCTGCCCCTCCTGCAGAAGATCGGAAATCTTCGGTTGTGATTTCTCGCGTCGCCGGCTGTTGTTTCTGCGTCCGCCGCCGCTGCTTTTTGATTTTGAAAATTCAGCCGAAGCGATTGCATCGTCAGCCGTAATGGTTTTGTCGGCATCGGTTGATTTATAACCTTTATCCTTATGAGTTTTGGTTTTTTCCGGGTCTTTTCCGGCTGAATCTTCCGATGGGCGGCGGCGACCTCCGCGGCTTCCGCGTCGGACAGCCATTTCGGAAACTTCCCGTTTTTCCGTTACGCTTGCCTCGCCGTCTTCCAATGTTTTTTCATCGTCTTTTTTTTCGGAGGATTTTCTTCCCGATCTTGCCGAAGATTTTCTGCCGCGGGTTGATTTTGTTTTTTTAGAATCCGTTTCTTCCATATCTTCATTTGTATCCGAATCCGTTTCGTCCCCGTTTTTTTTCGATCTTCCGCCGCGTGTGTTTTTCTTAGCGGAGGAAGATTCTTTTTTCGATTTTACCGAACGTCTTCTTTTCGTCGTTTTCTTTTTATCCGTTTCTTCTTCGGAATTTTCTTCG
Source organism: Pyrinomonadaceae bacterium (assembly GCA_041744535.1). Taxonomy (GTDB): domain Bacteria; phylum Acidobacteriota; class Blastocatellia; order Pyrinomonadales; family Pyrinomonadaceae; genus Aridibacter. The sequence goes on along the minus strand of JBGTKR010000518.1, from coordinate 1,782 downwards.
GCGGATTCATCTGCGTCCGGTTCATCCTTCTTGCCGGCAGATTTTTTTCTGCCGCGGCTTGATGTTTTCCGTGTTCCGCCGCGTTTTGATTTTGTTTCCTGTTCGTCGTCTTCTTCTTCGGCGACTCTTTGAAACTGATTGGCTTGATCGGAAACCGTATCAATCAATGAACCGACTTCGGCGGAATCCGCACTTTCCATATCGAATTCTATTGCCCGAACCTTATCAATGATCGCTTCCTGCGTCATCGCATCCTTGAGCATTTCGCCCATATCCATATCTTCCTCGTCAATAATTCTTTCAAAACCGGAATCCTCAAATTCAAAAGTGGGAACAGGACGTTCTACGGATTTTTTCGATCTTCGTGATTTATCCGATTCTTGCGAATCGTCCGTTTCGCTTTTGTCCGTTTTCCTTTGAGAAGTCTTTTGTTTTATTTCTCTTGGTGTCTTTTCGTCTTCTTCGCCTTTTCCGCCCTTCTCTCCCTTCTCTCCATCTCTCTCGTCATCTTTACTGCGTCTGCCGCGTTTTCGTTTTGAAGTTTTCCTTTGCGAAGTTTTTGAAGTCTGAGATTCATCCTTTTCCTGTTCTTCACCGTCATCCGAAACGCCTACTATCTCGGCTTTTTCCTGTGTATCGTCAATTTGCTTATCGCGTTTCAGACGTTTTTTGTGAATTTCGTCCGTTGCTTCCTTATCGGCTTCGTCGGGCGATTTTTTCTCCCTGGATTTTTCCATCACGATACGTTCGATCTCTTCTTCTTCATCAAAAAAGTCCGACACATACAAAAACGCATCCCGATCCAAACCGATGTCCACAAACGCCGACTGCATTCCGGGCAGAACTCTCTGCACGCGACCTTTATAGATATTTCCGACAATACCGGCATTCTCTTCGCCGCGTTCGATATAAAATTCCGTAACCTGACCATTTTCAATAATGGCGATCTTTTTCTCGCGTCCGTTGACGCTGACAATCATTTCTTTCGACATATTTTTTTAAATTTTTTCCTTGTTATTTGAAAGGTTTTGATACAAACAATTTAAGCGGATTTTTTGAAATGGAAAGTTTTTTATCAGGAAGGATTTTTATAAACCAAGAGTTTTACCGGAAATTTATTCGGAGCAAGTTATTTGCGTTTTTGAATAAATCCTATTGTAAATTGATTCCTTTGTATGTAATAAGGAATTTTGAGTCTAAATCAAGAAGAACTTAGTATATGTAAAAAATCTTTTTCTACTTTCAAAATTGCAGGGAGCTTCAAACCTTTTCATTAAATCGAGCTGCAACCCGCCGAACATTAAAAACCGTAAACTTAAAAACTTGTAAAAATCTTTTAATCTATTTTATTTGCCGAATGTTTTCTAAAATCCAGAAAACTACAATTTCAGCAAACTTTAAACAGTATAAATGTTTTTTGTCAATTGGTAAATCTAAAATGAAACAATTTACTTAATTCTGCTTTATTATTTACTTAATTCTGCTTTATTAAAGTAAAACTTTAACCATTGAATAAAACCTATCAACTTGTATCAAATTCAGTTTAGTATGATGAATTACAATTATATTTAAAAAACATTGACGAAAATGATTGTTGGATGATACTGGGAATTAAGCAAATTACAATTTATTGCAATTATTTAAGAAGCTGTTTGGGAACTCTAAATAATCGCTGAAAGCGATAAATTTGCTAGCGGCGGGTAAAGTGTAACGAAGTGAAACGACACCCGCCGTTAGATCGAAAACAAATTATCGCTCGCTGAAAGTGAGCCATTAAACTTG
>JBGTKR010000517.1:0-4527 GCA_041744535.1 Pyrinomonadaceae bacterium | reverse complement strand
TATTCCGAATCGCACCAGACGCAACGCATCGGGCAGCCCGTCAGACGGACGAAACTGCAAGGTCTTCCCGCGTGGGTTGATTCGCCTTGAATTGATAAAAAAATTTCCGTGATGCGTAATGTAGTCATAATTAAAAATTAAACACAGAATACAGCACGGATAAATTCAAATAAAGTAAGTTTTAAGAGATGTGTAAATATTAAGGGATTTCCACCGGACAAAAATGCTTATTTTCCTCAGCAACTAAAATTTATGGATTTTTAATAATTGCTCAAATCACCAATGCGATTATCATCATACGATCATTTACCAAAATAGGGCTTTCACATATCCAGTTTAGTTTTACGAGTCAATTTTATAAAGTAATTTTCGAACTATTTATCACTATTAAAAGCCTCTGCCATCAACTCGGTAAATTTTTTAGCTCCTTTATAATTCAAATGCGAATTATCAAATGAAGTGTCGATTTGATAAAGCGACTCATCGTAGTGTGCCGCTCTGAGTTTATATTTTTCTTCTAATTTTTGATAAATCGGATATACCATTCTAAGTTCTTTTTCAGTTTTTAAGCGTGGCGGAATAAAAAAATAAAGGCGAATGTTTTTTGATTCTGCAGATTTTATCAGTTCTAAAATCCTTTTCCAATAAAACTCATCAACCGGAATTTTCATTATCGGATTTTTCTCTTCAATTTGTTTGTTATACGAATGAGAAAGCCGAACTTCTTGAAGAGAAAAATATTTGGTCAGCGGTATATTATTTCTACCCAAGAATTCTTTAAGCGGAATATTAAGATCATAGTGAATTTTTTCGACTTTCTTACGCGGAAGGGTTGGTCTGAAAAAAGCTAAAACCATTTCATTATAAGAATCCGATAACCATTCATCATTCTTATTTAAAGGGACGATACCTGTTCCGCTTAATTCAACAAATACATATTTTAAGGATGGTTTGGTTTGAATTAATTCTTCACACCAATCAAATGTTCGCGGCGGCAAACCTGCAATAATGCCGAAATTATAACTTTTTGTTTTTTTGTCTGTCAGAGAATCAAAATACGAAGGAGAAATACCGAATACCGTTCGGCTCGAACCGATAAAAACGGTATTAAATTCTTGTTTAGCAAATTCATTTTTTCGATATCTGACTTCGTATTTATCACCTTTGGTCTCCTGATATATAAAATTATCTCCGAAGAAAACTACAAAAACCAGCTTGATCAAAATCAGCATCAAGAAAAAATATCCTAACTTTTGCAGTAAATGTTTCATTGTTAAAAATTGAAATAAACAAATCGGGTATTATCGAAAACGTAAATATATCGAAGAATTAATTCCGCCAATAATATATAAATTCCCCATCGAAACCAAGTTTTTTGTTTGCCGATAAACGCATCAAAGTTCTGATTTTTCGGAATTTTTTTATTGATGAAATCCATAAAAAATAAGAACGCAATTATTAGCAGAGAGCTTTTAAATTCTCCGCTCGCAATTAAATTTGTATTCGGGTTGGTGATATTTTTGAGATACGCAAAAGCACCCGGCGGTGTATCCGTTCTGAAAAACACTCCGAAAAAACCGCCGACGTGAAAAATAAACAACCACGAGAAAAAGTAAAAACAGCTTCCGTTTATATCAATTCCCAACTTGGTAAAAAGAGCGTGCCGCTTCGCTTTTGTAGCGTTTTCTCCGACCAGCCACAGACCGTTAAGCAATCCCCAAATCATAAATCCCCAGGTTGCTCCGTGCCACAAACCGATCAGAAAATAAACAATGACCAGATTCAAATACAATCTTAATTTTGTTTTTATTCTTCGGCTGAGAGGAAAAAACACATAATCTCTCATCCACGAGGTCAGACTTATATGCCAGCCCTTCCAGAAAATTTCCCTCGACGGTGCGGCGTAAACGCGGTCATCAAAATTCTTTGTTAATTTTATTCCGAACAATCTTCCCGAACCGACGGCAATATCGGAATAAGCCGAAAAGTCGCAAAACACCTGAAGTCCCGTAAAAATTATGCCGAAATAAATTAAAACTCCTTGAAAATTCTGCGGCTCGGCATAAACCTTACTTAAAAAGTCAGCCATCCTGTCAGCCAGAACAACCTTTTTGAATACGCCCCACAAAATCAACTGCAATCCGGCACGTATATTTTGATAATCGAACTCGGCAGGATTATTTATTTGAGTCAAAACAGACTTGGCACGCTCGATCGGACCGGCTAAAAGAGTCGGGAAAAGAGTCATATAGAGAGCAAATTTCCCGATCCTTTTTTCGGGTTCCAGATAGCCTCTGTAAATATCTGCAACGTAGCTGATCGCATTAAACGTAAAAAATGAAATCCCTAGCGGGACGAGATACGGCTGAGCCGGGACGGAGTTTTTAATGAAAAGCAATGTAAAAAAAGATATTAGATTTTCGTTCAGAAAATTGTAATACTTAAAAAACAGCAGAGGCAGAAGCAGCAAAAACACACTTCCGGCAAGCCATTTTTTTCTTTGGTTTTTGTCCGTTGTCGAGTTTATCTTTTTTCCGAGAAAAAAAGCCGCTAAGGTAACGCACAGCAGAATCAACAAAAAAGCCGGCTGCCACGTCAGATAAAAAAAGTAACCCGCACCGAGCAGCCAAATCGTCCGGTATTTTTTCGGCAGTAAATAATAAACGGTTGTTACCGAAGCCAGAAAAATCAGGTAAAAAACTGAGATAAAAGACATTTTTTCTTAATTCAGATTTATATAAAGAGATTTTAAAGCCCGATTCATTATGAGCTTATCCCATTTATAACTTTTTTCACTCTGCAAATTCATATTCGGATAACGGCGGAAAAGTGCCGGAATTGAACGGCTGATTTGCTCACGACCGAGTTTTGCACCGAGGCAGAAATGCGAACCGTGTCCGAAACCTAAATGCGGATTTTTATTGCGTGTCAGATCGAGTTTTTCAGGATTCTCAAATACGTCTGCGTCGAAATTTGCGGAAATATATCCGCCGAACAGCGATTCACTTGCTTTGATTTTTTTGCCCCGAATCTCAAAATCTTCCGTCGCCACACGCTTTGTATAATTGACGGGTGAAACGCAGCGGATAAATTCATTTGCCGCCGATGCAGAAAGTTGATCTGTTTCACGCACGATTTCGGATTGTTCGGGATTTTCAAGCAGCAGCAAAATGCTTTGGCTCAACAAATTCACGGATGTTTCAATTCCTGCAAAAAAAAGCATACATAAAACAGAGATAATTTCATCATTGCTGACCGGCTTATCAAGCGTTTTATTAACTTCTAAAAGTCTGCTGATAAAAACCCCGTCCGGGTTATGCTCTTTATATTTAATTATTTTTGTCAGATATTTATGAAATTCAACCGCGTGTCGGTTAAATTTATTTAATTCGTGTAAAGAAACAAACGGTTCTAAAGCACTGATAAATTGATAAGACCAATTTGTTATTATTTTATAATCTCCCGCAGGAAGTCCTAAAATCTTTGAAATAATACGAGTCGGCACAGCACGGGCAAAATCGGCAACTATTTCAATTTCTCTTTTTCCCGACAGTTCCTCAAGTGATTCCTCCACCGATTCCTGAATAATTTCCTGCAGAGAATAAAAATTCCAGATTTTTGCAATTACGCCTCGCAAATGCGTGTGTTCCGGCGGATCTAAAAACAACAACACTTTTTGAAAAACTTTAGAAAGCTCATCAAAGTTTTTCGATTCGTCCAGATATTTATTTGCGGATGTTACCGCTTCGTGAGTTTTCCAAGTTTTGAAGATAGGATCGGTTAGTAAAAATTTTACGTCTTCATATTTGAAAAGAATCCAGCATTCATTGATGCCTTTGTGAACGGGATTTTGTTCCCGCCAATGACGGAGATATTTGTGCGGATTCTCGAAATAACCTTCGAGAAAGGGATTCCAAATAAGATTTTTTTCGTTCATTAAACTCTTTTTATCCCGATGACTATTGATTTGAAAAATTCGCTTTGAAAAGCCATTCGCTCAAAGCCTCGATGGTCGGATATTCCCACAAGATCGTTGGATCGAGCGAAAGATTCAGCCAGTCTTCCAAATCGCTGACAATCGTAACAATTATGATCGAATCGAGTCCGTAATTTTCAAACGGGATTTGTAAGGAAACAAATTCCGGTTCGGTTTTGATTTCCCCGGCGACTCTTTCCCGCAGCCATTTTTGTATCTCTTCGGGCGTTTTCATTTCGGGATTTTCTCATAAAAAAGATGGTCGCGTAAAACGGCTAGAGGGTTTAACTTTTGAGTAAGCCAAAGTCTGCGGCAGACACTGCGTTGGATTTTTCCGCTGCTGGTTTTGGGCAGAGTGTTCGGTGCGACCAAGACAACATCGTGCGGTGCAACGCCGTGTTTTCTATTTATTTCCCCTATGATTTCATAAAATATAGATTCATAATCGGCATTGCGGCGAAAAGTGCGTTTTATTTCCTGCACAACGACTAATTTTTCTTCCTCGCCCGTTTCAACCGAAAATGCCGCACAATTATTTGTTTCCAAAGCCT
>JBGTKR010000516.1:0-3886 GCA_041744535.1 Pyrinomonadaceae bacterium | reverse complement strand
TCTAAAATACCTGTGTCTTCGACAATAAATCTCTGTTGATTGATGCCGTTAAAACGGACCGCCTGCAATCCAAGATTTTCACTAAAACGCTCGTAGAAAATCCCGAATCCCCCGCGAAAAACTGTCTTTGCCTCTTTCCCGCCGAAGGTCGGAGCATAGGCAAAACCGAAACGCGGAGCGATATTATTATTACTCGAAATATTCGTCTGATTTTCATAACGCAACCCGAAAGAAAGCGTCAATTCGGGATTAACACGCCAATCGTCCTGAGCGAATATGCCGTAATCGGTCTGCGAAATTCCGGCGAGCGGATCGCCGCCCGCGAGTGAAAATTGAGTCGGACAAGCATTTCCGAGAAGTGCCGCACGATACTGATCAAGACTCGTAAAAGTGAAAGTTCCGGCAAAATTATTCGGCGAAGAATCAAGCAATTTTGTGTGCCGCAAAAGTCCGCCGACTTTTAGCGAATGCTTATCAAACAGGAAAGACGTATAGTTTTGAAACTCGTAAAAATCCTCATTTGAAAACGCCAAACCGATATTTGCACCGCCTCCCGTAAAAGCATCAAGCACCTGAATCGTCGGCGAATCGTCAAAGCCTTCCTGCGAATTTCTTCGTCTTATGTATTGGAATCGTGTTTCGTTAATAATTTTCGGACTCAAAACCGCCGTTTCCGTCAGACGAATTGCGTGTTCCGTATCCTGACTGCCGAAAGCCCGCGAAAGCAAGTTAAATCCGCCCAATCCCGCATTATTACGGTTTCCTTTTTCAAAACTGTAACGACCGATAAAAGTATTGTTTTCATTGATCTGATAATCAATCCGACCGTCAAATTCGGTATCGGCAGACGGTGCGGCAGCGGATGTTTGAAGTTGAATCGGATTCAGATTTGAATCAAGCACGAGAGCATTTATAAAGGCGTTACTATCGGTGTCTTGGCGTTCGAAATTTAAGAAAAAGGACGCACGCTTTTTAATGATCGGACCGCCGAACTGGACTTCAAACTCACGTCTCTGAAACGACGGACGATTTGCAAGGAAAGGATTACGCGAATTTAAGGATTCATCTTCAAATTCAAACTCAAATTCCCCGCGAAATCTATCCGTCCCGGGTTTTGTTAAAATCTCAATTCTCCCGTAACCCAAGCGGTCATATTCCGATGAAAATGGGTTTGAATTGATGCGGATTTCCCGAATCGTATCACGCGGCGGCAGACTCCCGCCCGAAAATCCGTCTATGTAAATCCCGCCGCCATTCGGTCCCGCTGCAGGACCTGCAAGTGCTTGTAAAGCCTCCGCTAAATCTTCGGGATCATCAGGCAGAGCCTCTATATCCTCCTGATTTAAAACAATCGCACTCGCATTATTATCCGGTGAAGTATTTATTGTATTTTCATCTGAAACCGTAACTTGTGTTTCAAACCCTTCAACACTCAGCGTAATATCAAGCGTGTTCGTTTTATTTGCAGTTACACTAATATCGGTATTTTCATAAACCGCAAAACCTGCATTCTCTGCCCGTATCGTATAATTGCCCGTTGGCAAATCATTAAAATTAAATTCTCCCGCAGTATTGGTTGGTATTGTCCGCGTCAACCCGTTTTCATTAGAAACCGTAACACTCGCCCCGACAATTACCGCTCCCGTAACGTCCTTTACCTGTCCGCGTAAAACTCCATTCGCTGTTTGCCCGAATATGCTTGTTATTAATAAAAATACTGATATAAATAAACCCGTAACCCAATTCATAAACCCTCCTTGGTATATCCGCTAATTATTCTTTTTGAAATATTTTTTAATCTCATATGATGACTTTCATTATATGAGACGGTTGTAAAATTTTTTGTAAAGTTTTGTAAAAGTGAATCGGATGGGCGGATTTATCCAAGTAATTTATATTACATTTCATTTTTCTCTTATAATAAAATATAGGCGTAAAACCAAAAAATCTTCACCGTAAGTGAAGATTTTTTGGTTTTACGCGAGTTTTATTAATAGAAGTTTCAGCCAATAATTCCCTTGAATTTTGCAGGACTTAATGTATATCTCGGGAAAATAGCATCCAAGTTTTTACTGCCGAGATGTTTGTAAGCTGCTTCGCCGAAAACATCGCGGAAATCCGTGGTTACGGCTAAATCTCTGCCGTCGTTGAGTTCGCTCGATTTTAAGCCCTTCCAATCGCCGTAAACCTTGCCGCCTCTGACGGAATTTCCCAAAACCAGCATCGCGTTGCCGTGTCCGTGGTCGGTTCCGCGTGTGCCGTTTTCGCGGGCGGTTCTGCCGAATTCGCTCATTGTTAAAATGACGACATCATCCATTTGTTTGCCGAGATCGGCGGCAAAGGCGGCGATTGATTGGGCAAATTGACCTAAAAGATTGGCGAGTTGTCCGCGTGAACCGTTTTGGGCGGCTTGATTGGCGTGCGTGTCCCAGTTCAGTCCGGGCGTGTCGGTAAATGCGACTTCCAAACCGACTCCGGCTTTAATCAATTGGGCGATTTGGCGTAGATTATTTGCCAGTCCGTTGTTCGGATAATTCGCACCGTTGTTTGGACGATACTGTGCCGGATTTGCTTTTTTTAAATAATTTATCGCTTCAAAAGTTTCCTTTCCGGTTTCGCCCAAGCGGTCGTTTGCTTCCTGCTGCCAGATTCCTTCAAAACCGCCGCTGACACTGTTTGAATATTGTCCGGCACGAATCGCAAACGATTGCAAATTGGTCATCGCCACGGTCGGATAACGTCCCATCAAACTTCGCGGAATTTGCTGAGTCATTGCCACGGCTCGAAACGGCGAGGCTTTATCATCCGTTGAACTTTGCAAAGCCCGATTTAGCCAGCCGTCGCGGGTCGCTTTGTAACCGGGCGTTCCCGATTCCATATAATCCTGTGCATCAAAATGCGAGCGTGTATTGTCGGGCGAACCCGCCGAATTAACAATTGCCAGTTGTTTACTGTTCCAAAATTTTTCAAGCGGTTTCATCGCCGGATGCAGACCGAAAAAACCGTCGAGATTTATCGCTCCGCCGTTTTCATTCGGCTTCGGAACAGCGATGTTTCTACGCAGATTATAATATTCGCTTTCGCCGTGCGGCACGATCATATTTAAACCGTCAACCGCCCCGCGTTGAAAGATCGTTACAAGAATTTTCTTCCTGCCGTAACCGTCCGTCATCACCGCCGCATTTGCAAACTGATGCAAAAACTTCGGTGCAGCACCCATCATTCCCAAACTCGCTAAAGCGATTCCGCTCGACTTCAAAAAATATCTTCTATCCATCTTATTAAACCTCTTAAAAAAATTATCTGTAATCGCAAATCGCAAATTGCAAATTGCAAATCTCTCTATTGTCTTTGAAATTCAGGAGAGCCGATAATCAATCCGACAATTTTAAACACATCGGGATTGCCGCTTGGTTCTCGCAGTCTTGCCTGCTGATTCCTGCGATTGCGGCGATTATTTTGGGCGTTCATCATCATACCCGAATCATCATCGTCGTCGTCATCTTCCAGCGAATCTTCTATTTTCGGTTCGATCAACGGCTTTTCAAGCTGTTTGAGTAAAGTGGATTTTGTCCCGCTTGAAACCTCACCGTTTAAAATCTTATCAATTGCCTTGTCTAAAATTCCGCTTTGGGTTTTCGCCTCGAATTGCTGTAAATTGACGCGGGTTTGCGGAATACGGTTTGATGCTAAGGCGACGGCAAAATTCATACGCTGTAATAAAGCACCCGTATTTACCCAATCCGCCGCCGTGTCGGGGTAGCCCGTCGGAGCTTGATAACCGTAAAGTTGTTCGCCCATACTTCTGAGCAAAAGCACTAAAGCGGGATTTCCCGTAGTTTCCGCATCGAGAACCCGAAGCGAACTGGTGAGCAGTTCAAACGGA
>JBGTKR010000515.1:0-2532 GCA_041744535.1 Pyrinomonadaceae bacterium | reverse complement strand
GAATCGTCCGCGTTCCCGGTGAAAACCGACTTTTATTTTTATGAGAAAACCCTATTATCTACTCCTAAATAATTTATAATGAATAATTACTAATTTATAATTTCTGCCTGATCATTCCGTATTTTCAGAGTTTGAACACAGTTTCTTAGTAAATCTTCGGAGATGACATCAAAGTGCCGAAAAAGAAGCCGCGGGGAGGTGAATTAACGGAAGAAGAGAAAGAAGAAAACAGAAAATATCAGCCGAGCGAATCTATGTCGAACACGCGATCCGAAAGATAAAAGCATATCGGATAATGAGGGAAGAATATCGAATGGCGACGGGCATATTCCCGACAGTTGCCCAAGCAGTTGTCGGACTAATACAATTTTCAAAAATAATGAACTGAGTTTTCAAAGATCGAAAATTCGGTTTCAGAGGAAACTAACTTAATTTAACTTTGTCGGATTATCTTTTTATCATAAAATCTATGAATTCAATCAAATTTTGCAATTTTCACAGCTTCAGCTTCAAAATATAATCTTAATAAGTTTTTGAATCTAATTCCCGAACCTTAACGAAAACAATACTTAAAGGTAAAAACTTTTATTTTAATTAAAGAACGATTAAGGGAGAGAATCAATTTATGAAAAAATTTATTACATCAATATTTAGTCTGGCGATAGTTTTATCGCTTTTTTTAACGTATACAGTGCCGCCGGTTTTGGCATCGAGCCACCGCGAAGCACCGCTTATTACGGCTGATCCGTTGGCTGACAACACCGATCTTTATGCTTTTCGCAGCACCGAACAGGGACGCGAAGGCTATATCACGCTGATCGCTAATTTCATTCCGCTCGAAGCACCGGGCGGCGGTCCGCATTATTACAAATTTGATGATACGGTTTTGTATGAGATCAAAATTGACAATACCGGAAACGGCGTGGAAGACATAACCTATCAATTTCAGTTCAGCAATCAAATAAAAAATCCCGACAGCATTTTGGGAATGGCAGCACCAAATGAGGCTTTGCAGGGAAAAGGTAAAATTGATCCGTTGATTACATCATTAAATGATCCCGACATCAACGAATTTCAGACTTTCAGCGTCAAGCGAATTGACCGGACTACGGGCAAAAACGGAAAATTCCTTTCCAGAGTTTTAAAGACTCCGCCCGCCAATATCGGCATCCGCACAACACCGGAATATGAAAAACTTGCTAAAGAAGCTGTTCAGGAACTGCCGAATTCAAACGGTTCGAGAGTTTTCGCCGGACAGCGTGACGAAGGATTTTTTATTGCCGTCAATGAGATTTTTGATACGCTTAATTTAACCTCGATCAAAGAAACGGGCGGAAAAGATACGCTTGCCGGCTTAAATGTTCATTCGATTGCAATTGAAGTTCCGATCAAAGATTTGACCAGAGGAAACAACATTCCGACCGATTCGACCTCGCTTGATGCAGTCATCGGCGTATGGTCAACCGCCAGTCGTCAAACAACAAATGTGCTGAACAACAGACAGAAAAGCGGTGCTAAAAACGGAAATTGGGTGCAAATCTCACGTCTCGGAAATCCGCTTGTCAATGAAGTCGTTATTCCTTTGAAATTAAAGGACGCTTTTAACGGACTTTCACCGAAAGACGATGCGGTTGCCGCACCTTTCGTGCTTGATCCGCAGCTTGCTAAACTTTTGAAAGCCGTATTCAAAATTGATATTCCGGCAGCACCGCGTAATGATCTGGTCGCAATTTTTGCAACCGGAATCAAAGCCGGTTCAGTTCCGGGAGCACCGACATTTGCGACATTTCTTTCGGACGGAAAACCGCACGAAATGCTTCGCCTAAATGTGGCAATTCCGCTGACTCAATCACCGAATCGCTTAGGATTATTAGGCGGCGACCCGGCAGGATTTCCAAACGGACGCAGAGTTTTTGATGACATTACGGACATCTCATTACGTGCGATGGCAGGCGGAACACCGTTCACGCCCGCGACCAACAAAGCACCGAACAACACACTTGGCGACGGAGTTCCGGGCAACGACGTTCCGTATTTGAGCGTGTTCCCGTATCTCGCAACACCGCATTCGGGAAACCCGAAGAAATAAAGAATTTCTTCGCCCTAAAAAAAAGCCGCAAAAGAAATTTTCTTTTGCGGCTTTTTTGCGTTTGAAAACAATTAATGTTGGAATTTCAAAATCGGACGAAAAAGTTTTATCATCAATTTATTTTAAAGTTGTAAAATTTAACTTATACTAAAACAATTATGGTTGGTGTGTTAAAGCAAGCATCAGTATAGCGAGCCATAGCGAGCAGGTTTGGGTAATACCCACATTGAAAGTTCCTTACATTGCTCACTATTGTTCGCTATACTGATTTGCTTAACAAAGTTTTCTAAACACTATTGGTATTATAAAATTTTCTATGAACAAAATAAATTTCTGTAAATTTCACGGTTTCGGCAATGATTACATTGTTGTTGAAAAAGACAATTTAACCGAAGTTTCCGACATTAATAAGTTCACAAAAAAAATCTGCCATCGCAATACGG
>JBGTKR010000514.1:0-12390 GCA_041744535.1 Pyrinomonadaceae bacterium | reverse complement strand
TTATGAAAGGTAAAAAGGTTAAAAGTGAAAAAGTGGAAAGGTGAAAAAGTTAAAAAGTTTATGAGTGATTTTCGGTGCGAATCTCGGCAAGGCGTTCTTTTCTCCATTCTTTAATGTTTTTTAATTTGCGGCGAAATTCTTGGTCAGAAATTTTCGCTTTTTCAGGTTTTTTCTTAACAACAACCTCTTTAACTATTCTAAGTTTATTTTGCATCATTGCCTCCTGACAATAATTATCTTATAACCTTTTAAAACAAGCAAGAATAATTTAAGATTTAACAATTATGAAAAATTTATTTCACTTAGCTTTTCCCGTTGACGATTTGGAAAAAGCACGCGAGTTTTACGGAGAAGTTTTGGAATGCGAAGAGGGCAGAAGTTCAACGCATTGGATAGATTTTAATTTGTTCGGTCATCAGATCGTAACGCATTTTTCGCCTGAAAATGTCGGTATTAAACATCGCAGCGAAGTTGATGCCGATGCCGTTCCCGTTCCGCATTTCGGGATTTTGCTTTCGATGGAAGATTGGAAGAAATTTGCCGAAAAGCTGAAATCAAAAGGTGTCGAATTTATCATCGAACCGAAGATACGTTTTGAAGGCGAAGTCGGCGAACAGGCGACAATGTTTTTCCTTGATCCGGCGGGAAACGCTTTGGAATTCAAAGGTTTTAAGGACTTTTCAAAAGTTTTCGCTAAATGAAATCCAAAATCCAAAATCCGAAATCCGAAATCATCATAGTCGGCAGCGGCGTTGTCGGAGCGAGCGTTGCGTTTCATCTGACCGAGAAAGGTGCGAAAGATATTTTGATGCTTGAGCGTGAATCGCAACAAGGTTTAGGGGCGACGGGAAAAGCGACGGGCGGCGTGCGTTCACAGTTTGAAACCGAAATCAATATCAAAATGTCGCAGTATTCAATTGATTTTTTTGAATCTTGGGACTTCAAATGCGGCTACGAACCACGCGGATATTTATTTTTTGCGACGAAGGAAAGCGAACTTGAATATTTAAAAAAGAATGTTGCCAGACAAAAATCACTGGGCGTGAAAGGCGTTGAAATTGTTGATACGCAGACTATTTCTGAAATTGTTAAAGGTTTAAATTGCGAAGACATCATCGGCGGAAGTTTCGGCGAAACGGATGGATTTATAAATCCTCTCGCTGTGATGCAGGGCTTTACCGAAAAGGCTTTGGCAAACGGTGCGAAAATTCAATTTGATACTAAGGTTTTGTCCATCGAAAAACAAGGCGAAAAAGTTACGGCGGTTGAAACTAATCACGGCAGAATCGAATGCAAAAATGTTGTAATTTGCACAGGTGCTTGGGCAAAAATTTTGGCAAAAACCGTCGAAATTGATTTGCCGATTGAGCCGCTAAAACGTCAGATCGTGTGGGCAAAAAGTGTTGAGCCATTACAGGAAAATCTCCCGATGGTGATAGACATCGGAACGGGTTTTCACTTTCGCCCCGCTGTCGGTCGGAACGCAAGCGTCCCGCTTGCAATGAGTGCGAAGCACGAACAACCTGCAGCCGACGAACTACTTTTCGCATATCCAGATAACGATGAAAAACCTTCATTTAATACAAATTTTGATGAGTCGTTTATTGCAAAAGTCTATGAACGTGCGGAAAAACGTGCGAAATTCCTTGCTGAAACGAAACCGATTTTAGAAAAATGCCGTGCCGGACTTTATGCGAACACGCCCGATCATCACGCAATTTTGGGCGGATGTTCTATCGAAGGTTTATATTTTGCCAACGGTTTTTCAGGACACGGCGTTATGCACTCACCTGCCACTGGACGTGCTTTAGCTGAAATAATTCTGGACGGCAAAGCGAAATTTTTGGATGTTTCGTGTTTGAGTTTGGAAAGATTTGCCAAAGGTGAACTGCTTCACGAAACTGCTTTTATTTAATTTTTTAAACACCTAGAAACATAGAAAATATAGTAAAGAAAAGATTTAATTTTTATCTTTTGATTTTTGCCTTTCTGTTTCTGTGTTCTATGTTTCTATGTGGTAAATTATTCTTATGAACACAGCAATTATTCACCATCCGATTTATCTAAAACACAAAACGGGAATCGGACATCCCGAAACACCTTTGCGGTATGAAGCCGTAATGAAGGCTTTACGGGGCGATAAAAAACTTTGGGATTCGACGAAGGAGATTGAAGCAGTTGAAGTTTCAAAGGGAATCATTCAATCGGCACATACGAAAGATCATTATAAAACGGTTGAGGAAGCATTTGGTAAAGGTTACGAAGCACTCGACAATGACACGATGATTTCGATGAAATCGTTTGATGCGGCGGTTTATGCGGCGGGCGGAGTTTGTCGCGGCGTGGATGCCGTAATGAATGGTGAGGTTTCAAATGCGTTTATCGCTGTGCGTCCGCCGGGTCATCACGCGACGGCGGAAAATGCGATGGGATTTTGTTTGTTCAACAATGTCGCGGTGGCGGCACGTTATGCTCAGAACAAATATAAGGAAATCGAGCGTGTCGCAATCGTTGATTGGGACGTGCATCACGGCAACGGGACACAGGGGATTTTCTTTGATGATCCGAGCGTTTATTTTTTCTCGATGCACCAATATCCTTGGTATCCGGGATCGGGAAGTTGGGGCGAACAAGGTTTTGGGAAAGGGAAAGGTTTTACGAAAAATGTTCCCGTTAAAGCAAAAGTTCCGGCAAAACAGCAGGTTCGTATGTTTGAAAATGCGATCGGCGACATAAATAAAAATTTCAAGCCCGATCTGATAATAATCTCAGCCGGATTCGACGCACATTTAACCGATCCGCTTGGACAGTTGATGCTGGAAGATTCAGATTATATTTCGATGACGAAAACCATCAAACAATGGGCGGACGAAACTTGCAGCGGACGAATAGTTTCGGCTCTGGAAGGCGGATACAACTTAGAAACTTTGGGTGAAACGGTTAGAACGCACGTGGCGGAACTCAATAAAAATTAGGCATTGCGGAAAAATTCATTTATTGTGATAAACTTTTTACATAACCCGCAAAAACTTTTGAAAAGGAGAAAAGCAATGCCGGATGTAGAAATCCCTTGTATTCAATGTAAAGAAATTTTCGTATTTAGTGAAAAAGAGCAGGAACTTTTTTATCAGCGAAATATGATGACACCGCAGAGATGTTCCAAATGCCGTTCAAAAAAAGCGGCAAACGGAGAAAATGCACCAAAGCGTTTTGAAATCATCTGTGATCATTGCGGCAAGCACGATACAGTTCCGTTTCAACCGAAAGTCGGACGCTCGGTTCTGTGTAAAGAGTGTCATCAGGCGAATCGTTCAAAGGCGAGAACAGGCTAGAGAAGTGAGACGGGAGAAGTGAGAGGTGAGAAGTAAAGAATAGTTAAATTACTTCTCATTTCTCACCTCTCACCTCTCACTTAATAAAATTATGTTTGAAACCGTTGATTATCAATTTAATGAAAATGTGGCGATTGTTAAAATGAATCGTCCCGAAGCGTTAAATGCTTTATCTTTGCAATTGTCGAAGGATTTGCGGACGGCATTTGAAAAAGCGGTTGAAGATTCTGCGAGAGCGGTTGTTTTAACCGGAACGGGACGGGCATTTTGTGCGGGCGGCGATTTGCGGGAAATGCAGACGATGTGGCAGAAGGAAGGTCGCATCGAGGCGTTTTTGGAAGAACCGCTGGAGGCTTTGCACAAAGTTATTTTGCTGATACGTGAAACACCGATTCCATTTATTGCGGCGGTAAACGGCGTGTGTGCCGGAGCGGGAACAAATTTTGCACTTGCCTGCGATCTGATTTTTGCGGCGGAAGAAGCATCATTTAATGAAGCATTCGTGAAGATCGGTTTGTCGCCCGATTGCGGCGGAAGTTTCTTTTTACCAAGAGCAATCGGCAGCAAACTTGCGGCGGAAATGTTTATGACGGGAAGTTCGATCTCGGCGGAACGGGCGAAGGAAATCGGAATGATAAATCGCGTGATGCCGCTTGAAATGCTGGAGCAGGAAACGCTTGTGATGGCAAAAAAATTAGCAAATGCACCGACGGGTTCAATCGGCAGAATAAAGAAAATGCTCAACGCGACATTTTCAAATAACTTGCAAACGCAGTTAAAACTCGAACACGAATTGCAGATCGAATCCGGCAGATCAGACGATTTTCGTGAAGGTGTTATGGCATTTTTTGAAAAACGCCCGCCCGAATTTAAAGGGAGTTAGCGGACAAATAAAATTTTCAAAAAGAGTCGTTAAGCCATTGAGAGTTTAACGGCTTTTTTTCTATATCTTAAATGAATCTTTCATACACAGAATTAATTCGCGGTAATCGCAGTTTCCGATTTTTGCTTTTCGGGCAGTATATTTCCGAACTCGGCAATTGGTTTAACTTTATTGCGGCGTTGGGATTGATTCGTGTAATTTCCGATGCTTCACCGATTGCGGCGGCGATATTTATTGTTTGCCGGACATTGCCGCTCGGATTTCTAATGCCTGTGGCGGGTGCGTTTGTAGATAGATTCTCGCGGCGGCGGACGATGATCGTCAGCGATTTGGCAAGGGTTTTTATTGCTTTATTATTTTTGGCGGCGTTTCATTTTGATTCTGCTTTGATCGTTTATACTGCATCGGCTTTGCTGGCGGTTTTCGGGGCGTTTTTTGAAGCGGGAAAAAATGCGACTGCTCCGAATGTCGTTAAGCGGGAAGGGTTGCTTTCCGGGACGGCACTTTTATTTTCGTCGCGGTTTTTGCTGATGGCAATCGGGGCGGCACTTGGCGGTTATGTGGCGAGCGGATTCGGTTATCAGGCAGCGTTTATCGTTAATTCGATCTCGTTTCTGGTTTCGGCATTTTTCGTCTGGAAAATTCCCGAAGAAGAAACCAAAGGGCAAATAAATGTCGTCGGCGAAACGATCTCGGTTGATTCAACCTTTGCACAAGAAATAAAAGAAGGAATCAGCTACGTTTTCAGCAAACCTCTGGTCTTGACCTTGATGATGCTCAATATTATGTGGGCGGCGGGCGGCGGTGCGATCAGCATTATTTACGATCAACTCGGCGGCGTAATCTTTGCAAAATTAAATAACTGGAATCCAGATACAGCCGTTGCACTTCTGTGGATGGCGGCAGGGTTCGGGCTGTTCGGCGGTCTGATGTTGGCACATCGAATCGGCGGAATTGTCGAACGCAAAAAAATAATCAGCCCATTTATGGGGTGGAGCATAATTCTGCACGGTGTTTTGTTCGCCCTGGCGGGGCTGACGATGAATTTTTGGCTCATTCTGTTTTTAATATTTATTTCAAGAGCCTTGATCGGTGCGGAATATGCCGTGCAGGAAACACTATTTCAAAAAACTCTGCCTGATAAAATACGCGGGCGGATTTCGACAATTGACCGCGGTGCGGAGATTTTAGTTTTTAGTCTTTCAAGTTATCTTTCGGGACTTTCGCTCTCGGTCATCACGCCGCAGACGCTTCTGATAATTTCCGGTTTATTTTCAGGAAGTGCCGGTATCGTCTGGTTTATACGTAAGTTTCAATTTAAGTTTGTGAACTTGGAAAATGCGGATGAATTGGCGATTGATCTGAGATGATCTTGATGGAAAAGATTTCAGATTTCAAATTTAAGCGGTAATTATAACTGCTTTTGTTCCCATTAATTCTGAAAAATCTTTGCTGTAAATCGTATCAATGCGGCGGACGCGGCTGATCGTTTCGACAATATCCTGAGTCTGCACGAAACTGTCTTCAACGTGGGCGATTGCCCAGTGTTTGATATGCGAAGCGGTTTTGAAAAGTTCTTCGAGGTGGTTTAGATATTGAGATTTTGTTTCCGTATGTGTGCCGAGCGTGCTGATCTGTGAGGTTTCGAGTTTATCCCAAAAATCGCTGTTTCCGCGAATCCATTCTTCCCGCCAAGCCTCCCAGCCGAGAGAATTTTTTAAAGTTTGATTATGAGCCTGCGGCAGACGCAGAAACAATAAATCCGTATAATTTTCGGCAGTAAATTCGTTGGCGTTTTTGTTCTGACAAATATTGTTTTGTCCGTTATTAACGGGATTTTCCGCCACGCTCCAGAAGCGTTTGTAAACATTTGAAAGCGGCTGACGAAGTTCGCGTGTTTCCTCGTCAAACGATAAAACATAATCGCCGACGTTCATTCCGAAACTCAATGCAACCGCTTGTTTTATTGGCGATGAGAGCCGCTCGATATTTGTTCTGACATTATCGAACCACCACGAATCCGTTTCGCCGAACCAATTTTCCAAAACCGGATTCCGCAGTTTATAATGCGGCACATAAGCGTCTTCGAGAATTATTCCAATTTCTTCTGCGGTGAGTTTGTCGTCATTATTTTCAATATCTGCCTTGGCAAAAATGTAGTCCGATTCCAGCAAATTATTTGCCAAAACCTTTACGTCCCAGTTTTTCAGATATTTGCCCAAAGCCGATTTTACCGTGAACGGAATCGCCACCGAATTAAATTCCAGACGGCGTAAAACATTCAGTTCAAAAGCCAGCCAGCTTCGCGGAGTGTTGATGGAATTTGTCTGCATAGTTTCAAAAAAAGTTTGAATTTTGAATTTTGAATTTAGTCTGAAAACTAAATTTTCGAGTGTTTTTTAATTTCAAATTTCAAATTTTAGATTTCAGAATTTTTCCCGTTGAATCGCTTCACAGTCATTATCATAATTTTCAAAACTTTTGGAATTTGAAATCTGAAATTTGAAATTACCTAAAATTTTAATTTATGCACTACTTTAGGAATTTTCCTTTTCATCAGCAAAGGAATTTAATTCTTTGACATCATTTAACGACAGAAAAATTTTGACAACCTTCGGATCAAATTCGATTCCCGCCCATTCGGTTAAATACCTTTTTGCTTCGGATTCGGAGATCGCTACGCTAAAGGGACGCGAATCGGTTAAAGCGGTGTAAGTGTCGCAAATACGCAGGATACGTGCGGCTAAAGGAATTTGCTCACGCTGTAAACCGTCCGGGTAACCGCTGCCGTCCCACCATTCGTGATGCCAGCGGACGAGAAGCTGGACGGCACGCGAAAGTCCGCGTTTGGCGGTTTCCTGTTCGCCGATAACCGGATGCCTCTGCATATCTATTCGTTCCTGCGGAGTCAGCACGCGATTGCTTTTTAAATAATCACGATTCATAACCATTTCGCCGATGTCGTGAACGAGTGCGGCTTGCTGCAGGGCAAAACGGTCGTGCGAAGCTAAATTATATTTTTGAGCAATCGCATCGGCTAAAGCGGCAAGGCGTAGAGCGTGAGCGTGGACGTAACCTTCGGCTTCATCAATCGCAGATGAAAGCTGTAGAAGTTTCTCGTCCGTCTTCGTATCTCTGATAGTTGCTCTTTCGGGAAATGACATAGAAATTCAAAATTCAAAATTTGTTTGCCTAAATAAACAGGTAAACAAATTTCTTTAATTATCCATTATCCATTAATTATCCAATCTGTCGAGTAATGACAATGCTTCCTGATTATTCGGCTCAAATTCCAATAAACGGTTTAATTCGCCTTTGGCACTTGTCAGTAATCCGACTTCAACATATAACTCCGCCAGCATAAATCTGTAAATCGAGTTTCGGGAATCCAGACTAATGGCTTCCCGCATTTCAGTTGCCGCTTTTCGATGCTGACTTTTGTCTGTTGATAAGGCTTTTCCGTAAAAGGCGTGATAGCGGGCATTTTCCGAGTTTAACTGAACCGCTCTGGCAAGATACGGAGTCGCTTCTTTATCTCTCTCTTCAATTAAAAGTTTATAGCCCTTTTCAAAATTTTCTTCAGCTAAAATCCAATTATTCTCTGCTTTGGAACTGTTTTCATCCGATTCGGTTTTGTTCTGATTAAGTGCTTCGATAGCTTTTCTGAGCCTGAAATTATAAAGTTCGCGGGAATTTTCATCTTTTAATGTGTCATAGGCGTTGGCTATTTCCGTAAAGGCGGACTGAATTCTCCGGTGCAGCGTTTTATCAACCTTTTTGTAAAAAATATCCGGGTGAAATTTCTTTGCAAACGAGAAATAAGCACTTTTAATTTCGGCAAGTTCGGCTTCGGGATAAACACCGAACATTTCATAGTGGGTTTTTGCGTTCTCGACCTGCTTTAAATAGTTTTCCAGCAGATTTTTTTCTTTCTGTTTTTCTTTTTCAATTTTTCTTTTTTCTTCTTCGGCTTCCAGTTTTGCTTTTTCTTCCTCGGCTTGTTTTCGTGCTTCTTCTTCCTCAAATGATACGGCTGATTTAATCAATGAATATTTTGCCCCGTTGATCTTTGTCAAAGCATCCTTGCTGAATGGCGAATTCCAATTGCGGCGGCAAACCAAACCGCACAGCCAGAGTTTGTATAAAATATAAAGAACTTCATTGTTGGGTAAACCGCTTAATGTTTGTATCTCTTTAACTTCGAGTTTGTCTTCTCCAAATCTTGAAATAATAAAAACATCTTGAGAACTTAGATTGCTCTGACCGAAATCACTCTGTGTTTTTGTAGTATTGAGATAAAAAATTTCTTCAAGAGTTTTAAATCTGCCTGGAATTTTTTGTTTATCGAGGTTATTTGCAAACTCTTGTAAGATCGGGGCTATATTTACGCTTATTTTCAGCTCTCTCTGAATTCTTGCCAAAGGACTGAAAATCCATTCGCCCGTTTCCCAATCTAAAACCGTTTTGATAATTCGCTTTATTTGAAGCTGGATAAATTTATCAATATCTTCTTTTCTGAAAATATTTTCCTCTGCCAAATATTTTGCCAGATATACATCATTTACAGCAGTCTGCCCGATCTCAAGCAGATCAGGTTTTGAAATCTGACCTTCGTCCAGCAAAATTTGGAAAAGTTTGTGCCGCCGCGAGTTCGATACGGCAAAAACCACTTTTCCAGATTCAACGTAAATAATGATCTTCTGTTCCTTATTGTAAAATCTCAGAGAACCGCTGAGTTTTGTTTGCGTAATTTCCACGAGCAGTTCTGCCGGATGATGCCTGAGAAGATTGCCTTTTATTTCTAAATTATTTTCGGTAGTCATTAAAAAAATGAATTTGAGGATTTTGTAGTTATTGACAATTGATAAACAATTGCTTTATCTATATTAACAAATTAGACATTTAAAAGTTAAGTAAATTATTCAGCTTATTTCCGGCATCGCTTATAATAAAAATGAAACAGACACCTGAGATCGAAATCCGCGAATGCAAAACGGTAGAAGAATTGACCGATTGCGTCCGTCTGCAAAGAGAAGTCTTTGCTCTGCCCGAACTGGAAATCTCACCCGTGCGGCATTTTGTCGTAACGCTTCACGCCGGAGGTTTTACGCTCGGTGCATTCCGTGAAGAAAAACTCGTCGGTTTTACGCTTTCCGTTCCGGCAATTCTGCGGGGCGAAAAGGCTTTTTATTCACATATGACGGCGGTTGCCGAAGATTTTCAATCGGCGGGAATCGGCGGAAAATTGAAATGGAAACAACGGGAAACATCTCTGGAAAAAGGCGTGAAGATCATCAAGTGGACTTTTCAACCCGTGCTGGCTCTCAACGCTTATTTTAATCTCGAAAAACTCGGTGCGGTTATCAGGGAGTATAAACCGAATTTTTACGGCACGGATTATTCGACATCCGCCGAACAGAGCGAAAAAGCAGGACTTGATTCCGACAGACTTTTTGCCGAATGGCATCTTACAAGCGAAAAAGTAAATACTTTGGCGAGTGGGAATGAATTTATTGAAAAAAAGCAAATAGTTCGCACAATTAAAATCCCGAATGACTGGAATTCATTGGTCAAAAACGATTTGAACAAAGCAATCGCCGAACAAACCCGCATCAAACAGGAATTTCAAAAAGCCTTTGCGGAAAATTTGATCGCAGTCGGTTTTGAGCGAAGCGAAACTAATCCCGAATTTTTGCTGGTTTCCGCATAAAAACTGTTAATGAAGTTGAAATTGAATTTCAATTCTATCTTGTTGAAAATAAAAGACTTAGATTGACAATTTAAATTACTATTGATAAGATGCAAACCGTAGTTAATTTTCAAAAGAGGAAAAAAATATGGCACGACCGGAATTGATAGAATATTTAAATAAAGCACTGAGTCTGGAACTTACGGGAGTAATTCAATACTCGCAGCACAGTTATCTTGTAACGGGAATCGAAAGGGAAATTTACAAGGAATTTTTCCGCGATAATGCCGAAGAAGCTCAGGCACACGCGGAATTTTTAGGCGATAAGATCGTCGCACTCGGCGGCATTCCGACGGTTGAACCTTCGATGATCCGGCAGTCAACCGATCTAAAGGAGATGCTTAACCAGGATTTAAAACTTGAGCGTGAAGCGATGTCGGCATATATGAATGCTTGGAATTCCTGCGGCGAAGAAGATTTACCGACCAAATTTTGGCTCGAAGGACAGGTCGCCGAAGAGCAGATTCATATAGAAGAACTCGAAAAATTAACTTCCGAAAGACAAGCCAGCGTAAATTCCGAGAAAATCGTTCTGCGTGAAGTGAGCTAAAATTTGTGAGAAAAAAAGTGACGGAAAACTGAGATTTTAATTTCAGCTTTCCGTTTTTGAATGGAGAAGAGAAACTAGAAAACACGCGGAAAATCTATTATATTTGAAGATTTTGTTTTATTATCGGCAGAGTTTTTTTTGTTCAATTTATATCTCGCCGCTGTAATTATGTGATGCAGTTCATCCAGCATTTCAGCATCAACTTCCAAAGTTTTCTGACAGCTCCAGCCTAAATTTTCCGTCCACGTCGAAAGTTTAATGATCGCTTCGTCGCCTGTTAAAGAAATATCTAATTTCTTTTCATCCGAAACAATCGGCTGAAATTTTGTCGCTGTATTGGCTTGCATAATTTTTCCTTAATAGAAATTGAAATTCGTTTTCAATAGATATTATTATTGATTTGTTGACAGTAGTCAAGCAATAGCTGATATTTTTACACCCTCTTTAATAGATGCTGAAATTATACTGAACAACTTTTGTAACCGAGTAAGGAATTCCATCTTTTTCCGGTGGAAGAAATTTGATTCCTCTTGCCGCATCAATAGCTTTTTCGGTTAGCCCGTATTTCATGTTTTTAATCACTGTAACTTTTCTTACTAAACCATTTTCTCCAAATTCGACCTTTAATTTAACGAACCCTTGTTCATTTTTTTGACGGGCAAGGCTTGTATATCCGGGTTTTGGTTTTGATAAAAGAATTAAACTTTCATTTGAATCTTCAACTTTTGATTTGTCTGAAGTATTATCTTTGTCTTTTTCATCTTCTGTTTCAAGATTTTTGTTATAAAAAACCTCTATCGGCGTGGATTTCATATCCTCCAAAATCAAACTCGTATCGGCTTCACTAACTTTATCAGCATCAGATGCAAAAAAATTTATTCCGTTAAATATAAAAGAGTTTAAGAAGGATTTAATTGAGATATTATTGGTTTTTCTAGTTCCTATTCCGAGATTATAAAATCTATTTTCAGAGTAAAAATAATAATTGTAAGTTAAACGGTTTTCATCTTGGAATACGATTTCTCTTAAATTATTCTGACCAATTTTATAATCAGTGGCTTTATCACTTTTGCCGGTTTTATAAAAGGGAAAATACTTAAAGGTTTTTTCACCATTACTTACGTCATAGACGTTCAACCAAATTGAAACACCTTTTTCATACGTAATTATTGAGCGAGTGTTTTTTATTACCACAAATCTTTTATTTATTCCGTTGGTAATATATTTATATTCTTCCTTATCTTCATAAAAAGTGTAATTGTCAGGAATCGAAAATGAAACTTCTTTGTTTTTAGTTTCTACTTTAATCCGATTGGAGATATTATTTACATTTTCATTGACAGAAATTTTTTTTCCTTGACCATTTACAAAAACAAAACTTGAAGCAAGAAATATTAGAACAGAAATTATTCGAGTGAATTTTTTCATAAAACTTTTTCCTCTAAATCGTGTATCCTAAATATGCAGGTGAAATTATACCAATGAAAGAAAAACATATCCAAACACTCGGTATTGCTTTGACGCTTTTTTATGCGTTTTTCGTTGCGTGGCTTTATTGGGCAGAGCCGAAAAGTCTGGCGGATGTTTCGGTTAAAGCGAAGGAAACGGTTGAAAAAGCGACGACGACGGCACAGGTTATCACTAATACTTATGAAGTTGATAAAGAGAAATTTGATGCGGGATTGAAGGCTTTTCGGCAGGATAATTTTATTGTCGCAAGAGATGAATTTGAAAAAGCCGACCCCGAAAAACGTGATGTGAAAACGCAATTCTATATTGCTTATTCTTTTTATCGGCAGGGTTGGGGCAGAATTTCAAATGATGACGAACTTTTTAAAAAAGGCTTGGAGCAGGTTGATTATGTGATTAAAATTGA
>JBGTKR010000513.1:0-1562 GCA_041744535.1 Pyrinomonadaceae bacterium | reverse complement strand
TTCTTCCGTAACGGCTAAACCCGGATTCAGTATTTCCAGTCCCGCAGGTAATGGATCAACAAGTGCGACGTGGTAACGTCTTGCCTGTGCAACCATAGTCAGTTTGACGCGAACTCTCGCACCGGCTTTGATCGTCCATTTTCCGTTTGCATCTTGTTTTACATCTTCGGCATTATCAATTGCTTCGTAAGT
This sequence comes from Pyrinomonadaceae bacterium, assembly GCA_041744535.1. Classification (GTDB taxonomy): domain Bacteria; phylum Acidobacteriota; class Blastocatellia; order Pyrinomonadales; family Pyrinomonadaceae; genus Aridibacter. The sequence continues at coordinate 1,370 of JBGTKR010000513.1, read as the reverse complement.
TCGCAGAACTGTGAAACCATAATCGGCGGGTTTTAAGTTCAGATTCTTCGGAGCGTATTTCATACCGATTCGATAATATAAACGTCCCGCACCTTGTTTGTTGAAAATCAAATCTGCCGTGCCGCCTTGGTCTATTAAATAATTCATCGGGATTTCGAGTTGATTTGAATCAATCGAGCGTCCGACAAATTTTTGTTCTCCGGCGTAAGTGTTTCCTAACCAAACCTGCGTTACAAAATTCGGCGTAACTTTTTCGTAGGCTTGGAAGTATTTGTCCAACGCCAGCAAAATAAAGACGTTTTCCTGCGTATTCGACCAACGACCTTTTTTGCGATGATCCAAAAGCCCGCGGACGAGTTTTGGAATAATATCGGAAGGATTTGCACCCTCCTTAACAGTCGGGTTTCCGCCTTTGGCTTTCAAAAATCCTTCGAGCAGAACGCCGTCGGCACGTCGGTTGGAATACATAATCAGCCATTCGCCGTCGCCGTAATCCGTATTAAATTGTGCAGTAGCGGCAGTTTCCGATGTGCGGTTGAGCAAAAAACGCTTGATTGCTTCGAGTTCTGCTGCGGAATTTTTGCCGTCAACCAAAACGGGCATCAGCCAGCCGAGTGCTTCAAACGGCATTTTTTCAACGCCCGCTTCGGCTAATAATTTCTTAGCTTTTGCCGCATCGTTGTCGCCCATCACATTCCGCACATACAACGCATACGCCGAGATCGTCCAACGCACATTTTGCGGATAATATGACGGATAATGTTTTTCGATGTCCTTCAAATACGGCTTAACTTTTGTCAGCATTTCTTCGGGAACATCAAAACCTTTTTGTTTCGCTAATATCAAAGCGTGAGCCGTGTGTGCGGTTACGAACGGGAATTTGTAGCGTTCATTATCTTTTCGCCACAGACCGAAATATCCGTCAGAATTTTGACGCGATTGCAGAACTTTTATATCGCGTGCAAATTGTGCTTTTATTTCTGCGTCGCTCGGCATATCTTCGGCTTTGAACGCTTTTAAAACATCTTTTAATGCGGCAATCGAAAGCATCCGCGATGAAATCTGTTCGGTGCAGGCGAATTTATATTTATACAGATAAATAAACGCATCGGTTAATTCCTGCAATTGCGTCGAAGAAGTCGTAACTTCCAGACCGCCGAATTGCGGAAAGACATCGTTCGGTGCTTGAATCGGTTGGACGATAGCACCGTTTTCGTCGGTTGTTCCGTAAGTTGCAAATGCTTCCGTTGTCGCCGGAGTCCAGACAGGCAAATCGATTTCCGCCGCGTCCGAGAATTTACCGGAATTTACGGCAACTTGAAAACGTGCCGTTCCCGCTTTATCAGCATCCACCGGAAAACGAACTTCCG
>JBGTKR010000512.1:0-4559 GCA_041744535.1 Pyrinomonadaceae bacterium | reverse complement strand
GCGACATCCGCCATTGAAACGATTCCCTGCAAAACGCCTTCATCATCAACAATCGGCACACGCCGAACTTGTTTGTCGCCCATTATCCGAACCGCTTCAAAGGCGAAATCGTCGGGTTTAGCGGTGAATAATTCCGTCGTCATCACATCGCCAACATTTGTTTCGGTTACACTTTTTCCGTCCGCCACAGCACGCACGACAATATCCCGATCAGTAATCAAGCCGACAAGTTTATTCGTTCCGTTTTCGACAATCGGCAAAATTCCAATGTCGTTATCTTTCAAAAGTTTTGCCACATCTTGCAAAGTTGCGTTGCGATTTGCCGTCGAAACATTTTTCGACATAATCTCGCGGCACTTTATTCTCGATTTTGCATTTGCATCCATTTCACTCATTTTATAAATTCTATATTTTTGAATGGATTTATTATAGTCTGTTTGAGATAAAATAATAAAGCCATCTGATTTTAGATTTTAGATTTTGGATTTTGGATTATTTAACTTTTAAGATTTAATCGTTGAGAATACTGAATAAATTTGCATTTTTAAGGAATATTAGAAGATTTTCAAATAAAAGCAATCTAAAATCTAAAATCTAAAATCTAAAATCGGAAGATGGGAAAATATAAAGAAAATAAACGAAAACCGAAACGCACGGGCGAAAAGGTAAAGGTCGGCAAAGTCGGGGCATTGCCCGAAGGTCGCAGTGCAACCGTGCAGCTTAAAGACGGAAACGAACTCGCACTTTTTAACATCGGCGGGAAATTCCACGCCGTCGAAAATTTCTGCCCGCATAAGGGTTTCCCGCTTGCCGATTCGAGAACTTACGGCAACATCGTCGAATGCGATCTGCACGGCTGGCGTTTCGATGTCCGTAACGGCGAATGTTTTACAAAACAAAACTGTTCGATTGAATCTTATGAAGTCGTCATCGAAGACGATTGGATAAAAATTGTCGTATAGAAATTTATGCCTCATATAATCGTCATCGCCGGAGCAAACGGTGCGGGAAAATCAACCGTCGCACCTTTTCTGCTTCGTGATAAACTCGGCGTTTCCGAATTCGTCAATGCCGATACGCTAGCTCAAGGACTTTCCGCATATTCCCCCGAAAAAGTCGCCATCGCCGCCGGACGAATAATGCTCAAACGCATCAATAAATTAGCCGAAAAACAGGAAAATTTTGCATTTGAAACGACTCTTTCAACACGAACATTTGTTCCAAAACTCAAACGAATGCGGAAAAATGGTTATAATTTCAAACTGGTTTTTCTATGGCTCAAAAATGAAGAACTTGCCGTTTTGCGTGTAGCGGAAAGAGTTCGACAAGGCGGACATAATATTCCAACTGAAACAATTAAAAGGCGTTATCACAAAGGTTTGCAAAACTTTTTCAATCTTTATCAACCGATTGCGGACAGTTGGTTTTTCTATGAAAACTCCGACATCTCAAATTTAAAGTTGATAGCAAAAGGAAATTTGCTCAGAACAAAAGAGGTAAAAGATGATAAAATCTGGCAAGAATTAAAGGAGAAATATGGAAGAAAATAAACAAAACGGAAATAAGAAAGATAAGATTGAAGAAATCTTTTCCGACGAAAAACAAATCACCGAAACTCTCCAACGTGCCGTCCGTGAAGCCGTCGAAACACATAAACGGGCAGGAAATCCGCTGGCAGCTTGGAAGGACGGAAAAGCCGTTTGGATCGAAACAAAATAAAAAAGCCTAATCTCACACTTAGACTTTTACCTTTTACCTTAAACTCCATCATCCCCAATCGCTTCCACCGGACAAGCCATCAAAGCCTCTTCGCAAAGTTCTTCTTCTTCGGGAGTTTCGGGCTGTTTCCAAACGTAGGAATAACCGTTTTCGTCGTAGCGTGTGAAATTTTTCGGCGAAGTATCGCGGCAAACATCGCAATCAATACATTGATCGTCAACATAATATTTGCCCTTTGCATTTTCGGGTAATTTATCTTCTATTTCTGCCATTTCTTTAAAAGGTAATTGGTGATTGGTAATTAGTAATTGGTTTTAAATCGTTTTGCGGACTTTTTGCAGTAGAGCGGCGAGTTGTCGCTTTACAGAATCAATTTTATCATTTATCCGTTCATAAATGAAAGTATCTCTAGATCAGTTTTCAAACAGATAAGTTTTTTGCAGAATGTGGAACATTATGGCAATATTCATATCATTGAAAACGTCAAAACAATTTATTGTATGTTGAGTTACAAATTAACGGAGTTGTGATGAATCAAGAGCAAAAAGAAATAGATTATGACCAATTTATGCCCCTGTTTCTCCAGGAACGAATTAGAATATTCAATGAGGTTTCCGCAGAAAATCGTGCTTTGCTGGTTAGAACTCAAGTCGAAAGATGGTTAGCATTTAATCGCTCTCAACTCGACCAAAAACAAATAGATTTGCTGAATGAAATCATTCCTTTGATTTCATCGGAAAAATACGAAGAAAATCGGGACGTTGAAAAAGTCGAGCGGGAAGCCGATAAAATTACCGAAAGGTTAGAAAGTGTTTTTTCACGAGATCAGATAATGCAAATGGCAACCAACAGAGCTGACTATATTCCGCCTATCGAAAATGCAAAAGACATTGAGTAGCAAATAGTTGATAATTCGATTAATTGAAAAAAACTAACAATTAAGAATCCGTCATCGAAATCATTCGCTCAAGTGCAACCATCGCTAATTCCTTAGTTTCACCTTCAACCGTTATTTCGTTAACAACATTTCCCACAACTAAATTTTCAAGCGACCAGACAAGCGATTGCGGCGAGATTCGATACATCGTTGCACACATACAAAGATCGGGGGCGAGCAGGTGAATTTCTTTGTCGGGAAAGTCTTTGGCAAGGCGATTGACGAGATTTACTTCCGTTCCGATTGCCCATTTTGAACCGCTTTCCGCTTCTTTTACTGTATTGATTATGTAAGATGTCGAGCCGTTATAATCAGCCATTTGCACGACTTCGTAAGTGCATTCGGGATGGACGAGAACATTTACGCCCGGCACATCTTCGCGGATTTTATCAACATGCCAATCCTTAAAACGCCCGTGAACCGAGCAGTGTCCACGCCATAAAATAAGTTTTGCGGCGTGCAATTCTTCTTCCGTGTTGCCGCCCAAATCCTGTTTCGGATCCCACAAAACCATTTTATCGAGCGGGATTCCGAATTTTGCACCCGTGTTTCTGCCCAAATGCTGATCTGGAAAGAAAAACATTTTGTCGTAATTTTTCAAATAAATATCAAAAAGTTTCGTCGCGTTTGAAGACGTGCAGACAACTCCTTCGTTGCGTCCGCAAAATGCCTTGATCGCGGCAGACGAATTCATATAAGTTATCGGAGCAACCTTGTTTTCCAAAACGCCGATTTCCCGCAGTTGTTCCCACGCATCTTCGACCTGTTCAATCGAAGCCATATCCGCCATCGAACAACCTGCTCCCAGATCGGGCAAAATTACGGTTTGCTCCGGTCTGCCCAAAATATCAGCCGACTCCGCCATAAAATGAACGCCGCAGAAAACGATAAATTCCGCATCCGTTTCAGAAGCCATCACCGAAAGTTGATACGAATCGCCCGTCAAATCGGCGTGCCGGACAACATCTTCACGCTGATAATGATGCCCCAAAATTACAACTTTATCGCCCAACTCCTCACGAGCCGCTTCAATCCGTTCGGCGATTTCCTCATCCGACATCACCAAATAATCTTCAATCGGTCTGACTGCTTCCAAAACTGCTGACATTTTTATTTTTCCTCTCCGAAGATTTCTACACAAAAAAATTATCTCACCTTGTGAATAAAGGTGCAAGATTGTCAACCGAAACAATTCAAATGATTTTCAATCGTAATGATGCGAAAATAAAACCGGTAAAGACTTCCGTAAATTAAGCTAAAATACAATTGAAGAAAATTTTGAGAAAAGGCGATTCTTTTAATTTGGTTGCTTTCCCTGAAATTGAGATAAATTTGGATAATTTGTTTTGGAGAAATCTTATGAAATTTGCAGACATTGACCAAGAAACCATCGAAAAACTAAAAGTCCGGCGATATGATCGCATTGTTGAAAAACACGAAGGACAGTGGGATTGGAAATGGCAAATTCAAGCAAATGAGTGTGAGTTTATCAAGGCAGGCGAGCATTTTGTTCTACTTCCCGTTTATCTCGAACAAATTCCAAACATTACGATTTTGCGGATTATCGAAAGCAAAGACGGCAAATCGCTGACGATTTTTCTCAAAGATACAACAGACATTATCGGAAATAACGAAATGCTCAATTCTGTAAGAATATGTTTCCCGCGAATAAACGCGAAAAGACGCGAAAATAAAGAAATTTAAAAAATCTTTTATCTTATACCAAATTGCGTAAAAAAGGTGAAACGAAAACTCCCATCCTTAGGGCTTTCCTATAAAAAAATTATGACAAGGAAGTAAATGTTATTATCTCCAATAGAAATTGTTAAAAAGGAGGTAACATTTATGCAACCTTGTCAAAATGATAATAGGACTTTATTTGACAAACTTCAAAATGCCGAAG
>JBGTKR010000511.1:0-3841 GCA_041744535.1 Pyrinomonadaceae bacterium | reverse complement strand
TCCGCAGAAAAGAACTTCGACATTTTTCTCCTTTGCTTTTTGAATGATTTTGTCCAAATTATTTTTCATACGCTCAACCGGAATTCCGCGTAAAAGGTCGTTTGCACCGAGTTCTAAAATTAAAATCTCGACATTATCCTGTTCTAAAACCCAGTCAATTCTCTCCAAACCGCCGAGCGAAGTTTCGCCCGAAACTCCCGCGTTTACTACTTCATAATTGAAACCCTCGTTATTTAACCTTTCCTGTAAAAGATACGGATAAGATTCCTGCTCGCTTAAACCGAATCCGGCGGTCAAACTGTCGCCGAAGGCAATGATTTTCGGCTTATCGTTTTTTATATTCGGTTCGATCAGCGGCTTGTCAATACCGACGGATTTACTGCTCTCCGCCGTCGAAATATCACAGGCGGAAAAGAAAACTGCTAAAACAATGAAACTTAAAACTAACGTAGAACGAACTATTGATTGCATAATTTTTTTGTATTAGACATTATTGAAAATAAGAATTAGCCCGCGAATAAACGCGAAAATACGCGAAAAAAGAAATTCATAAAATCTTTTGTCTTATTTTCGCGGTCTTTCGCGTTTATTCGCGGGAAAAATATTCTTATAAGATTGAGCATTTTGTTATTTCCGATAATGTCTATTGTATTTCGTCAAATTCCGTAAATATGATGCAAATTCCGGTAACTTGTTTGCGTCTTTTTCGCGTTATATGATTGAAAAGATTGTGAATAGTAAATGGTGAATAGTGAATAGACCGAAATTTCCCTTTTTCTGTTTTCTATTAACAATTCACTATTTACTATTTTCAATTCACACGCCTATATGATAATTCTCCAAAATGTAACCAAAACCGTCCGGTCAGGCACGGAAGATTTAACTATTTTAGACGATGTTTCGCTTGAAATTCCAAGCGGTCAATTCGTTTCCGTAACGGGAGTTTCGGGAAGCGGTAAATCCACGCTGTTAGGCTTGATCGCGGGTTTGGATGCACCGACTTCGGGCGAAATTTTTATTGATAATGCCGCCATAACCTCGATGAGCGAAGACGATCTGGCGGAAACCCGAAGCAGGAAAATCGGTTTTATTTTTCAATCTTTTCATTTGATTCCGTCTTTGACGGCGTTTGAAAATGTTCTGATCCCGATGGAGATTTTAGGTTTAAAGGACACTAAAAGCAGAGCGGAAAAATTGCTCGAAGATGTTGAATTAACCAATCGCGGACATCATTATCCGTCAGAACTTTCGGGCGGCGAGCAGCAGCGGATCGCCATTGCGAGAGCCTTTGCCAATCAGCCCATAATTTTGCTGGCTGATGAACCGACGGGAAATCTGGACTCAAAAAACGGTAATCACATTTTTGATCTGATGACGAATTTACACAACCGCAGCAGCGAAGTTACACTCGTTCTCGTTACGCACGATCAAAACCTAGCCGACAGGGCGGAAAGACAAGTAATCCTGAAAGACGGAAAAGTGATTTCCGACAATTTGATGTAAAAAATTCTATGCAATTCATTTTTAATTTAACCCGCCGGGAAATACGCTCGACTTGGAAAAGCCTGCTTTTCTTTTTTCTGTGCATTGCCACCGGTGTCGGTTCGGTTGTCGCCCTGCGTTCTCTTATTCAAAACCTGAGCCAAGCCGTCGGCGGCGATGCCCGCGAACTTTTGACGGCGGATTTTGTTGTCAGTTCATCAAACGATTTTGCTCCCGCCGATCTTGCCAAGATTGAAAAAATTGTCGCCAATTCAAATATTATCGAAGCGAGAAACGAAACGATTGACGTTTCGGCGATGGCAAAACCCGTTCAGGCGGAAAATAGAAATTTTGAATTCGTTTCGCTACGCGGCATCGAACAGTCTTTTCCGCTCGTCGGAGATTTTCGCCTTTCGGGCGGTAAATCGTTTGACTTTAAACTTTTAGAAAATAACGGTGCGGTTGCGGCAAAAATTCTCTTGGAAGAATTGAGTGTTAAGATCGGCGATAAAATTCAGATCGGCGAAACGGAATTTACGATTCGCGGAACATTTGACGAAGAACCGGGCGGCACGGGCGGTTTTCGGCTCGGAGCAAGAGTTTACATCGAAAAAAAAGCCTTCGATACGGCAAATATTTCGCAAAACCGCAGCCGCTTAAACCGCCGGATTTTATACCGCACATCGGCAAATCCGACGGCTTTGGTCAAATTATTACGCGAAGAATTAAAAGGCTCGACCTTGCGGATTCAATCCTACCGCGAAACGCAGGAAAGACTCGGAGAGCAATTTGAACGGGTGGAAAATTATTTGTCCCTGACCGGACTTTTGATTCTGGTTTTGGGTGGAGTAGGAGTTTGGAACGTGGCGAGGGTTTTTGTCGAACAAAAGCGAAAATCCGTCGCGGTTTTGAAATGTCTGGGGGCAAGCGGCAATAAAATTATTACCGTTTATATTCTGCAAATATTAATTCTCGGTTTTGTCGGAAGTCTTTTCGGAATTCTGCTGGCACAATTCGGACTGTGGTATGCGGAACTGAGCTTTAACGATGCTCTTCCCGCCGCGATGACTTATTCGGTGCAGTTTTCAACCGCGTTTCAGGGTTTGATTCTCGGGCTTTTTATCTCTCTTTTGTTTTCCGTTCTGCCGCTTTTGCAGATTCGTAATATCAAACCGAATCTGCTTTTGCGGGATGAAAACAATAAAAATTTGCGGAAACTGGATTGGACGAAATGGATTTTCGGTTTACTTTCTTTAGCCGGTTTGCTCGGTCTGGCGGTTTGGCAGGCGGGTTCTTTTACAGTCGGAATTTTCTTTCTTGTCGGACTCGGTTTAACAACGCTCGTTTTATACATGGCGGCGGTTCTGCTGACTTGGGTTTTGAAAAAATTCAAAAATTTCGGCAATTTTTCAATCGCACAGGCGATAAATTCACTCTATCGTCCGGGCAATCAAACGCGGATAATTTTGCTTGCCGTCGGACTCGGTGCATTTGTCGTGCTGGCGGTGCAATCCTTGCAGTCTAATCTTGTTCGTGAATTCGATTTTACGCGGAATCAGCGTTTGCCGAGTATGTTTTTTATAGACGTGCAGAAAAGTCAGATCGAAGATTTCAAAAAATTAATCGAAAACCGAACGGGCGAAAAAGCCGAGATCATTCCGACGATTCGGGCAAGAATTTCTTATGTCAACGGCAAACCGATTGATTATGATGATAAGGAAGTCCGTGAACAGTCGGGGCAGATCGGACGCGAGTTTGCCGTAACATATCGTGAAAATTTAGACGAAAATGAGGAAATTATTGCGGGCGATTGGTGGACGGGCGAAAGCGGTAAAATTTTGCAGGTATCGGTGATGGATTCGATTGCCGAGCGTCTGAAGGTCGGAGTCGGTGATTCGATTACATTCGATATTTCGGGGCGAAACATCACGGCACAGGTTGCCAACATCAGAAAAATTGACGCACGGAACTCACGCACACTTTTTGTTTTTGTCTTTCGCCCCGGAATTTTAGAAGCCGCTCCGCAGAGTTTCGTGGCAAATGTTTTAAAGAGAATTCCCGCAACCGACAGGCAGAGATTACAGCGTGATGTGATTGACAGGTTTCCGAATGTTCAGATCATAGATGTCGCGGAAATCATCAAAGCCGTGCAGAATCTGGTCGAAAATTTTGTTCTGGCAATTTCCTTTGTCGGCAGTTTTGTGATCTTAAGCGGAATTTTAATTCTGATCGGTTCGGTTGCCTTGACAAAATCCCAAAGAATTTACGAAAACGCGATTCTCAAAACTCTGGGGGCTAAACGCGGAACGCTTGCTGCGATTTTATTTGCCGAATACGGAATTTTAGGGATTATGGCGGG
>JBGTKR010000510.1:0-13611 GCA_041744535.1 Pyrinomonadaceae bacterium | reverse complement strand
TCCCGCCCCGACATAATTGACGGCTTCGGCAACTTTGACGGCTTCCCTGCCCATTTTTTCGCGTAAATCTGCATTATTTATCGGCGAAGGTGCTTCTTCAATAACTTTTTGATGCCGACGCTGGATCGAGCATTCTCTTTCGCCTAAATGAACGTGATTACCGTGAGCATCGCTCATAATCTGAATCTCGATATGTCTTGGTCGCAGAATCGCTTTTTCGATATAAACCGCATCATCGCCGAAACTCGCCATCGCTTCGGATTTTGCATTTTCCAAAGCCGATTTTAATTCACTCTCATCATTTACAAGCCGCATTCCCTTGCCGCCGCCGCCCGCCGAAGCCTTGAGCATTACGGGATAACCGAATTCGTCAGCAGTTTCGCGTGCTTCCTCAAAATCCTTTAACGGTTTCGTCGTGCCGGGAACAACCGGAACTTCCGCTTCAATCGCTATTTTTCGTGCGGAAATCTTCCCGCCCATTCCTTCCATCGCTTCCGGCGGCGGTCCGATAAAAACAATACCCGCGTCCTTTACTTTTCGCACAAATCCGGCGTTTTCCGATAAAAATCCGTAACCCGGATGGATCGCTTCCGCACCCGATTTTTTCGCAACTTCAAGAACTTTATCGCCACGCAGATAACTTTCATTTGAAGGCGGCTTTCCGACCAAATATGCTTCATCCGCCATCCGCACGTGCAGAGCTTCGCTGTCAGCTTCGGAATAAACCGCAACCGTTTCGATTCCCATCTCGCGGCAGGCACGAATAATGCGAACGGCAATTTCTCCACGATTTGCGATCAGAATTTTTTTGAACATTTTAATTTCTAAATTTACGGAATTTGATTTGAATCATTCTAGCATTTTTGAGTCGAAATATCACGGTAAGTGTTAGACAAAATTGACTTTTGGTAAAGCTGCAAAGATTTATTTTGTGACTCACAGGGAATAAAACCGAACAATGATTAGATATATTAGATTAACTTTAATAAAATCAATTTCCAATCAACAAACAAGGCTTTAAAATTATGTATTTACCAAAAATTATTTTATTTATCGTCGGATTTTCGCTGATTTTCAGCATCGCTTGTGAGCCGAAACCCGACTCCGCTTTCGGCATTTCGGGAGAAATAAAAAATGCTCCGAACAATTTTATAGTTTTAACTCAGGAAGAAGATATAAACCGCAAAAAAAGCAAAATTATAACAAAAATTCCTCTGGATGAAACCGGAAAGTTTGACGCAAATTTCGATCTTGAACCGCATATTTATACATTGAATTTTGATGACAATAAAAAAATAACTTTAGCGATTGATAAGAATCAGAAAATAATAATTTCAGGCGATGCAAACGATTTATCAAACGTCAAAATAACAGGCTCGTCAGATACGGAAAAATTGCGGGCTTATGAAAAATTCAGAAAGGAGTCTTTAGAACGACTCGTCTTTCCCGTGCGTGAGGAAATCAAGAAGATTCAGGCAATTGAAAAACCTGAAAACGCTCAAAAAATCGAAGAATTGGGAAAAGCGGAAATTGATAATTATGATAAACATAAAGACGAATTGATCGAATTTGTAAAAGAAAAAATGGGAACGACGATTGCTGTTTATGCAACTTCGCTGCGTTGGGACGGGGAGAAAAATATTCCGGTTTTGGAATTAATTGCCGATGAATTTGAAAAAAAACATCCCGATTTGCCGGTTACGAAAAAAATCAAAGAAAAGGTAGAAGTGCTGAAAAACACGAGCATCGGCGGAACTGTTGCGAAAATTAATTTGCCCGATAAAGACGGAAAAGAAGCCGCACTATTTCCTTTGCGGGGAAAATATACTTTGATAGATTTCTGGGCAAGCTGGTGTTCGCCGTGCCGCCGCGAAAGCAAGACTTTGGCGGAACTTTACGAAAAATATCACGATAAAGGTTTTGAAATTTACGGCGTTTCGCTCGATGATAAAAAAGATTTGTGGCTGAACGCAATCGAAAAAGATGAGCGAACTTGGACAAATGTTTCGTCTTTGCAGGGTTTTGAAACGCCGATCACATTTGATTATGCGGTTACGGCGTTACCTGCGAAATTTATTGTTGATAAAAACGGAGAGATCGTCGCCAAAAATCTGCACGGCAAGGAATTAAAGGAAAAGGTAGAAAGTTTATTTGCCGAATAAGTTGATTTCAGTTCAAACTAAAATCGAATTGCCGTGATTTTTCGGGTCGAAACGCACTCCGACGCTTGCTCCGGGAGCGTATTTTATTGAATTTTTCATTTGTTCTTCGGTTAAAATCTCCGAAGATTCAAATTCAACGCCGTGAATATTGTAATGATAAATTACGATTTCATTACCGTTTTCGTCGGTTTCCGAATCTATTATCACACCGTCGCAGATTCTGCCCGACTTTATCAGGAAATCCCGGCGTTCCTGCATCAAACGCTTTTCGTCCTTTTTTGTAAGAAAACTAAAAAATCCCATATCAATCCAAAATAAGCGGCGGTTTATCGTATCTTTTTCTGAGTTTGTTAATCGCCGATAAAACGGTCGGGCGTTTGATAATTTTTGCTTCCAACGGACGTTTGCCGGGAATATCAATCATTATTAAACCCAAAAGTATTGTTAAAATCCCCTGTCCGGGAACTCCGGGAAGCGATAGTAAAAGTCCTAAAACGATTAAAAATAGCCCGAAAATGTTTTTGAGGATCAAAGCACTCCAACGCATCCACCAGGATTTATCGGGCATAAAATGCTGTTTGTAATTTACGCTGAAATAATCCGCCGGAATTTTTACCATCACGATTCCGATTGCCAGAAAGCTAAGTGCGAAAGAAAACAAAAACAGACCGACGGCAAGCAAAACCCTGCCTAAAGTTAAAGTCTGTGTAAATTCTGTGAGCCATTCCATATTTTAAGATTGGCAGACGGCAAATGGCAGGCGGCAGTTAAGAATTTCCCCAACACACTCTGCCTTCTGCTGCTGCCTACTGCTGCTGCCTTCTGCTACTGCCTTCCACTTCCTCGAGTTTCCTGAATTCCTTCCAAGTGTGGAACATTCGATGGATAAATGTCCACGTTGAACCGATTGCCAAAACCCATAAAACCTGCGGCATACGATTAAATAAAAAGAAATCGGAATTCCAGTCCCAGGTTGATAACGCTCCGATTATCAACAGCACGATTCTTTCGGGTCGCTGTAAAAATCCGACATTTGCCTTAACGCCCAGACTGTCGGAACGTGCCGCCGTGTAGCTGACCATTACGGAACTCATCATTCCCAGAGCCGCTAAGAATACATTCGTAACCGAACGCTGCGGCGTGTTGCTCGCATAAAAAACCATTATTCCGATAAAAGCGATCATATCGGAAATACGGTCTAGCGAAGAATCGAGAAATCCGCCGAATTTTGTAACATTTCCCGTCAGACGGGCAACATTGCCGTCCAGCATATCGAAAATATTGGCGACAATTAAAACGATCCCCGCCCAGAAGAAATGTCCGAAGCCGAAAAGAAGTCCGCAGCCGACAGCTATCATTACGCCGATAACAGTCAAAATGTTCGGATGAACTCCGCCGTAAGCCAACCAACGCACCATTGCATCAATGATACTTTTTGCTCCTCTGCCGATACTTGCTCCAAACATCTTCTTCTAATGGTAAGTGGCAAGTGGTGAGTGGTAAGTTAAGAAATTCTTTTACTTACCAATCACCACTTGCCACTTACCACTATTCACTCTCCTTTATCGTGAATTGTTCTCAACCCGGAAATCTCGAAATTCCGCCAGCCCTTCGGTGTTTTCACCTTTACTTCATCGCCTTCTTCTTTACCCATTAAGGATTGTCCGATTGGCGACGATGTTGAAATCAACCCTTTTTCGGGATCGCTTTCTTCGGAAGTAACTAATCTGTATTCGATCTCTTCCTCCTTATCCAGATCGTAGAGTTTTACGGTCGAACCGTAAGCCACACGGTCTTCGGGAAGTTTTGATATATCAATCGAATCCACCTCGCTGATTCTCTGCATCAATTGTCCGATGCGAGCCGAAACCATTGATTGTCTTTCCATCGCCGCTTTATATTCGGCATTTTCCTTCAAATCGCCCCATTCCCTTGCCCTTGAAATTTCCTTCGGCAATTCGTTGTGCAATTCGTCCTCTAATTTTGCCAGTTCCGCTTGTAATTTTTTTCTGATTGCTTCCATATTTCTCCAGTGGTAAGTGGTGAGTGGTAAGTGGTAAGTGGTGAGTGGTGAGTTTTTTTTCTTCACACTTACCACTCACCACTTACCGTTTACCACTAATATTCCTCCTCATCCGGTGCGGCGAATGAAATTCCTATGTCGCGTCCCGTCCGCACGAGTTGACCGTCTGCATTTACGCATTTTACATTGGCGATTGCATCGGCAAGCGGGACGGTTACAACCTGCCCGGCACGTAACGCCACCATTTCGCCGCTTTTTCCTTCGACCAAAGCACGCACGGCACACGCCCCGAAATTTGTTCCGAGCATTCTGTCAAAGGCATTCGGACTGCCGCCCCGCTGCAGATGTCCGAGGACGACGCAGCGTGTTTCCTTGCCCGTGATATTTTCAACATTTCGGCGGACGTATTCTCCGACTCCGCCCAACCGAAACTCGCCTTTGTCCAGATAAATTTCCTCTTTGCCGACCTCGGTTGCTCCTTCGGCAACAACTATATTCGTAAATTTTGAACCGCTTTTTTCTCTTTCATAAACCTTTTTTACAACGGAATCAAACGAAAAAGGAATTTCGGGAATTAAAATAATGTCCGCACTTCCCGCAAGTCCCGCGTGCAGAGCGATCCAACCCGTATTTCTGCCCATAACTTCCAGCAGCATCACGCGGTCGTGCGAGGCGGCGGTGGTGTGAAGCCTGTCCAATGCTTCGGTGGCAATATCAATCGCCGTCATAAATCCGAAGGTCAACTCGGTTGCCGACAGATCATTATCAATCGTTTTCGGAACGCCGACAACGGGAAAATTTCTTTGATGAAATTGTTCGGCGATTGCCAGAGTCCCTTCTCCGCCGATTACGATCAGAGCCTCGATATTGTTCTTTTTAAGATTATGCAGAGCTTCATCAATCGGCATTGCGGGAATGGACATTTTGCCGTCAACTATCTTGCAAAAACTTCCCTTATTACGAGTTCCCAGAATAGTTCCGCCACGCGGCAGAATTCCGCTGACTTTTTTTGTCGTTAATTTCGTCAGTTGCGTTTCGCCTAAAATTCCTTCAAAACTATCTTCTATTCCGATACAACGCATACCGAATTCGCCGATCGCAGTTCTGACCGCTGAACGAATTACCGCATTAAGACCGGGTGCATCGCCTCCTCCCGTTAAAATTCCGATTTTCTTATACATAAAAAAAGAGTCCGAAAAGTAAAAATTTTATTCTACTCTAAAGACTCGGTTTTTCTAAAGTGTTAATTGATAAAAGTGAAAAGGTGAAAAAGAGTAAATTTCCTCCCTCATTCTCTCACTCGCTTTTTTATTTACCCCGATTTATTAAAGCATAGATTCCTAAACCCAATGCCGCACCGAGTCCACCGCCTAAAGCACCGCCGATTATTCCTCCGAGTCCTAAAACTACACGAACAAGTAGCATTCCGATCAGGACTCCGACTGCGATACAAATTATTTGAATGATATTGATTCCCGGTTTTGATTCTGCCATAATTTTTCTCCTGTTTAATTAAATACCTAAGGGCATTTGTGGTTAAATTTTAACTTATCTCCTTTTAACTTATCTCCCATTGTTAATTATCAGATTTCAAATTTCAAATTTCAAATTTCAAATTTCAAAAGTATTGAAAATTATGATAACAAATGTGAAGCGATTCAACGGGCAAAATTCTGAAATCTAAAATTTGAAATTTGAAATTAAAACATACTCGATAATTTAGTTTACGGAGTATTTTAATAATGACTTTTTCAAGTTTTCTAATTTTTCGCCATAATTGTATCAACCAGTTTTTTCGCTTCGGGCAGTGCGTCAATTGCTTTTAAAACCTGCGGATCGTCTTCGACAAAAACCTGCTGTCCGGCTTCGCCCGAATATTTTGCGGTTGCCATTTGCTCCCTTAAACGCGATTTTGCGTATTTCATTTGACTGTTGATATTTGCACGGGTTAAACCGTTTTGCTCATCAGCTATTGTGTAGGACACAAAAGCCTCGAAAAGTGCATCGTTTATTTGCAGATCATCCGATTTGACCGTCAGGGCAAAACTCTGCTTATCGTTTTTATAATTCTCAAATCCCTTCACATTTCCGGCGGCAAGCTGACGTGCAAAAAAGAACGTCGCTTCATTGATTCTTGCCCGCAAAGGCGTAAAAGCAAGGCTCGGAGCATTCAGATCAGGCTCGATTCCGCGTCCGCCGTAAAAAATTCTTCCTCCGGCGGTTTTGATCGCAGTCCCCTTCGGTTTCGGTTTTGCATCGGCATTATCTTCGCCTTCTTCCCCGCCGTTTGCGTTTGAATGCGTGTAGTATTCATAGATCGAACCGTTTGAATAATCCCGCTGAAGCGAGCGTCCGTAAGGCGTATAATATCTGGCGGTTGTCAGCGTCAAACCCGTTCCATACGGCAACGGAAAAACTCTTTGAACCAAGCCTTTGCCGAAACTTTCGCTGCCGACGACCAAACCGCGTCCGTAATCCTGAATTGCCCCGGCAACAATTTCCGAAGCCGAAGCCGAACCTCCGTTGATCATTACCACCAACGGAAAATCGAACGTATTATCACCGACGGCTCTTAAATCTCTCGACTGTGCAAATTTCGTGCGACCTTTGACCGAAACGACCGTCTGCCCCTGCGGAATAAAACGGCTGGTTACTTCGATTGCCTGCGGCAGAAGTCCGCCCGGATTGTTGCGTAAGTCCAGCAAAAGACTTTTCATTCCCTTTCCCTTCAGATCGGCAATCGCCGCGTCGAGTTCTTCGGCGGTGGTTTCCTGAAATCCGCCGGACAGTCCGACATAGCCGACCGAATCGTTCAGCATAAAATAATTGCGGATCGAAGGCAGCGGAACTCCGCCGCGAACGATTTTGAATTTCAGAGGTTCTTTTTCTCCGGCACGTCCGATTTTGATATTGACCGGAGTTCCCTGTTCGCCGCGGACATTTTGCGAAACTTCTCCGCCCGTCCAATCGGACGCATCCTTTCCTTCGACTTCCAGAAACTTGTCGCCGAACCGCAAACCCTCTTTATCGGCAGGCGTTCCGGGGATTACCGACTGCACATAAACGCCGTCCCGATAACGCACGATCGAAACACCGATGCCGTAAAACTGCGAGGATTGGTCTTCCTGCAATTTTCTGAATTCATCGCGTGTAAAAAAAGACGAATGCGGATCGAGCGTCCAGAGCATACTTTGAATCGAACTGTCTAAAACTTCTTCGTGCTTTATCCCATCAACGTAATTATTTTCGATTAAATTCAAAGCCTCGCCGTATTCATCCGTTACGGATGCAGTGGATAAAGCCGAACTTGCCGCCGGCTGACTGCCCGGCAAACGCCCGAAAATTCCACCGATCAAAGCCCCGCAGAATACAACTAAAATCGCAATTATTAAAAATCCTTTATTCATTTATTTTATCCCTGATTAAAATATAACATATTTTCAGATGAATTTATGCAGGCGAAAAGATGCGGAAAATTTGAAATATTCAAATTATTTATTTACAAAGTCCGTTACAAAATTTAATATAAAAGTTTTCTGCAATGAATAAAACACTTTCCATCATAATTCCTGCCTACAATGAAGAAAAAAGGCTCGGCGAAACCATCGGTAAAATACTGCGTTACACCGAAGCCGAAAAGCCCGGCACCGAGTTGATCGTGGTTGACGACGGTTCAAGCGATGCGACAACCGAAGTTGCGAAAAAAGCCTGTGCCGAATTTCCCGATGTCAAAACCAAAGTTATCCGCTATGTTGAAAATCGCGGCAAAGGCTTCGCCGTCCGAACGGGTCTGGCTTCCGCCGAAGGTGAAATAACACTTTTCAGCGATGCCGATCTTTCAACCCCGATCGAAGAACTGCCGAAACTGGTCAGACCGATTGAAACCGGAGATTTTGACGTAACCTTCGGCTCGCGTGCTTTAGACAGAACTCTGATCGGTGAACATCAGCCGTGGCGGCGTGAACAGGGCGGAAAGGTTTTTAATTTATTTGTCCGAAGGCTGACAAATTTACCTTTCTGGGACACGCAATGCGGTTTCAAGGCTTTTAATATGGAAAAATTTCGTCCGCTTCTGGATGTTATGCAGATTGACAGATTCGGCTTTGATGTCGAATTTTTATACGTCGCTCACAAAGCCGGATTATGCTTGAAGGAAATTCCCGTCCGTTGGAACAATGATGACAGAACAAAAGTAAATATCTTCCGCGACAGTATAAGAATGTTCAATGAAGTCCGCGAAATTAAACGAAATTCCAAAAAAGGAATTTATATTAATAAATAATATTCACCACAGAGGCACAGAGACACGGAGTTATTCTTAAAGTAAATCCAAATAATTTTTGTCTTTTTCTCTCTCTGTGTCTCCGTGTCTCTGTGGTAAATTATCCATATGACAGCAAAACTAAACGTAAACATAGACCACGTAGCGACGATCCGCGAAGCCCGCAAAACCATCGAACCGAGCATCATCACGGCGGCGGTGATCTGCGAACAAGCCGGTGCGGACGGCATTACGGTTCACATACGCGGCGACAGACGACACATCCAAGACCGAGACATCGAACTTCTCCGCGATGTTGTTACAACATACCTAAATGT
This sequence comes from Pyrinomonadaceae bacterium, assembly GCA_041744535.1. Classification (GTDB taxonomy): domain Bacteria; phylum Acidobacteriota; class Blastocatellia; order Pyrinomonadales; family Pyrinomonadaceae; genus Aridibacter. The sequence continues at coordinate 4,827 of JBGTKR010000510.1, read as the reverse complement.
CGAAATGGCGACAACCGAAGAAATGCTCAAAATCGCCGTCGAAACAAAACCGGACGCAGTTTCGCTCGTTCCCGAAAGTCCGAATGAAATCACAACCGAAGGCGGTTTGGATGTCGCCGGAAATCTTCCAACAGTGCGTGCAATGGTCAAAAAACTACGCGATGCAGGGATTTTTGTCAGTGCCTTTGTTGATCCGGTTCACGAACAGATCGAAACCTGTCAATCAATCGGCATCCAACAAGTCGAACTCTGCACGGCGGAATATGCGGAACTTACACTCGGAGCTAAAGCCGTTCACGGCGAAGGTGCAATGAAAGCCGCCCAAGAAATAAAACGAATCCACGATGCGGCAGTCCACGCTCACGGACTCGGTTTAAAAGTCGCCGCCGGACACGGTTTAACCTACCGAAACATCGGAGCATTAGCCGGAATTTCCGAAATCACCGAATTCAATATCGGACACAATATAATCTCGCGTGCCGTTTTCACGGGTTTATATAAAGCGGTTGAGGAAATGATTGATAAAATTCGTTTGGGAGTAAATAGTTAAACTTCAACAAATAATAATCCACCTGCCGTTAATCCGCTGACTAAATCCGTGAAATTGTTTGGGGCGAGTTTTTCGTATTGTTTTTGCGGAATCATTAAAAATCGCCATTCTATTTCTGACATTTCGCTCGCATCTTCGCACCATTTTTCGGCTCGTCTGTTTTTGAATTGAACGTCTAAATCTTCACGTCCTTTTGTTTCGAGCAGCCAATGTATTCCATTTTCTTCAATCGCCGCAAAGTCGGGTTCGTAAAAACGCAGATTCGTATCTTTATCTAAATATTCGATGCTGAGTTTTGTCGGGAGATTTCCGAGATTTGCAAAAGTTTTGACATCCGCCGAATCTTCAAGAAAACGGGCGAAACTTTGTTCAAAATTATTCGCACACGGCGTAAAGTTGAAAAGTGTTTTCTTTGCTTCGACAATTTTGCCTGAATACGGAAAAGGAGGAGTTTTGGAAATTAAATTTCTTTGCTCGAACAACTTCGGCTTTTTATCTTCAATGATTTTCGGACGTAATAGAGTTAAAAATACTTTTTCGGTTAAATTTATAACTCTGTTTTCGTTCAGCGTTCGCAAAATAATTTTATCATCTAATTTTACTTCTTTTCCAAAAATCTTTTCACGCAAAAATTGTTCTATTTTCGGAGCGATCACGGCAAAATGCGTCGGCAATTTCAGACTGCTTGCGATAATGTTCGAGAAATAAGCGATGATCTCGCCCGAAGTTTGAGCCATCGGCATTGCATATTCTCTTTCAATAATAACTTCATCGGAAATCACATCGCGTCCTTCATATGTGAAAGAATCATTTATTTCAACATTCGTATCGAGTGATAAAGGGGTTTGCAACTGAATTTTTGCGATGTCTAAATCTTCAATAATCTTTTTGACTTCCTTGAGGCGTTCGATTCGCGGACTGATTTTTGGAATGGAAATATCAAAATCTTCGCGTCTTTCATCCAAAACCTGAATTGTTTGAATGTTTAATTTGGTTTTTTTCGTGCCGTAATTAAAAGTATCTAATTTGATGCCTTCCTGTTTTTCCAAATCTTCGACGATCTGCATAAAATTCGAGTTTCCGATGATGTCAACATTTTCTTTGTAACCGCTTTGCCCGCGAAACATTAAACGCAGTCCGCGTCCGATTGCCTGTTCGGGCAGAATATTTGCTCTTGATGAAAAAGAACGCAAACCTGCGACAACCGTTACATTTTTGACATCCCAACCTTCACGCAGCATCAAAACCGAAACGATGCAGTTTATCGGACTGTTTTCCTCATCAACTTCGCGTGAAGCACGTCTTGCCAAGTCCAAATCTTTCTTGGAAATTTCACCGCTTCGATTTGTATGAATGACGAGAAGTTTGTCGCCCTCAAAATGTTCGGGATATTTGGTGCGAAGCCACGCCGAAACATCGTCGGCTTCTTTCGTATCGCCGAGCATTAAAAACAAGATCGGCTTTTTGCCCGATGCTTCTAATTGCTCGACATATTCCTGCCAACGCTCAACCGCTGCGACTAAATACGGCTCAAAACGAATTGATGCTCTGTCGCTGTTCATTTCCGTAATTCCGTGCGGAACACCTTTTAACGGACGCTTAACTATGTTGTCAATAATCGCCTGTTTGAGCGGATAATCATAAACCGTCCAAGTAAATAAAGTTCCGTCTTGCTGTCGCGGCGTGGCGGAAAAGTCTAATTGCCCGACAATGCCTTTGTCATCCATCGCTTGATGCAGATTCTGAATCGTTTCGTTCCAAACAACCGCATCGTCGTTTGTGTGATGTGCCTCATCATTCAAAACCATACAATTTCCGCGTCGCACGATTCGGTCTTGAAACTTTTCTTCTTTTTGCAAAGTCGCGGGCGGACTTGCTCCCAGCAAATCTTCAACTGGATTTCTCGGCGTGAATTTTTCCTCGCGTTCATAAAGCTGCTGAATATTCGTCAGATACAAAGCACCTTCGCTTCGGGTTCTTTCGGCATCGCCGCGAATGTAGCAATCGAAATCCCAAAATATCTTTAATTCAGGCGGAATTATCGGAAATTGATGGAAAACTTTGCCCGATTCAAAATCGAGCGACAATCTTTCAAGGACAATAATATTCGGTGCGATCATCAGAAACGTATTTGCATAATCTTCGCCTTCACCCTTTGCCGAATTAAAAAACTGCCAAGCAATCGCCAACGCCATCACCATTGTTTTTCCGCTTCCCGTCGCCATTTTAAAAGCGTATCTGGCATACTCATCAAATTCGGGAAACTGAATCGGCTGACCGCCGGCATATTCGTAAAGCAATTTTTTTCGTGAGCGGTTCTTTTCTATTTCAAACAAATAAACAAGCGTTTCGATAGCTTCACGTTGAGCGTCGTAATATTTAAAAGCAGTTCCGTCGGGCAAGCGATGTTCGTTTTTGAACCAATAGTTAAACAGTTTTGAAGTAGTTTGCGTAATTCCCGGAAAACCTTCTTCACGCCATTCTTTAACTTTAGCTTCAATTGGCGGAACGCAGATTCCCGTGCGTCCTTCGCGTCCGATGTCGAGTAGTGGAATTTGTGCGGTATTATTCGGCATAATTTCTAAGCCGCTTCTTTTTCGGCAAATGATTTTAAGTCTTTTCTAATTTGTTCTTCGATAGATTTACTTTTTCTTTTTTCAGCCAGACGTTCATAAAAACCGTAAGTTTCTTCATCAAGATGCAGAATTACGGTTTTATTATCCCGTTTTACGATCTTGTTCGGATCACGTCGGCGAAAAGTATGCTTTCCCGGTTTAAATAAAGTTTCTTCATCTAAACCTTTTGCCTTCGATTCTTCATATTGATCTTCGCTTACTTCAAGCGTCCATTCTTTTTTATTCCCGGACATCTTCGCTTCTTTGTCTTTCATATAATTCTCGCTCATATTTTTCCGCTTTTCTGGCTGAAATAATTCTAAACAAATTTCCACGCATTGTATAAACAACCACTAACAAACTTCTCTCCGTCCTCGCTAACATTTTAAATCTCGATTCTTCGGCAGTCGAATGTTCATCATCAAATTCTTCAATCGCATAAAAATCTTCAAAAGCGAATTCGGCTTGATCAAAGTTGACACCGTGCTTTTTCAAATTACTTTCTGATTTTTCTTCATCCCATTCTAAAATCAACTTTTATTTTACCTCAACATCAATCGTCTTCGTCGTATCATTTCCCAAAATATCAATGGTCTAAAACAAAACTCTAAAACCTTCTTGTGTAAAGTGATGATCGTGTGTCAGAACCTCGCCGATATTTTGATTTCGGCAAATCTCCATCGAAATACAATCGGTCATACTGTAACCTTTGTCCAATCTGTTTTCATAAAGCGAGATTGCATTTAAAATATCTTCCGTATTCTGTGAAACAATCTCGATTTCAACGCTTTCATAAAGACTCCGAATAACTAAGGCGGCTGTTTCTTTCACATTTTCATTAAAACCTGAAAAATAGTTCAGCGTTTCAATTAACACGCTTTCGGATGTAACCATTTCAAAAAAGCCGAGGTCGTATTCAACTTTAATAACCTTTTCGTGCCATTGGTCTTGCGGATGAATTTTTGCCACCCAATATTGAGTATCGGAAAAAATCTTCTTCACTTTTTCGCTCCGTAAAGATATTCGTCAACCTTTTCCGCACTATCTTTCGGCACATCCGCCCAGATTTCTTCGGGTTTGCTGTTCACGATTTCATCAATTTTTTCCAAAATGCTCAATCTTTTTGGTTTTTCCTGTTCTTTCTCAAGGTTAATAACAAATTCCAAAACAACCTTTTTGCTTTTCGGCGACATAACCTTGATTTTATCCGCTATTTCTTTTTCTATAACAGTCATTTTCTTTAACCTCCATTTATTTCTTGATTTTACTTTTGCCTTTTTACTTTTTACTTTTTACTTTCTTATTCTACCTCAACATCAATCGTCTTCGTCGTATCATTTCCCAAAATATCAATGACCTTTATCTGAACTTTATAATTTCCCGCCTTTTCATAAACATATTTACAATTTAAATCCAGTTTTTTGTCTTTGCGTGTGCGGTAAGATTGCCATTGATTGTGGAAAGTGTCGTCTTTGAAATTGAAATCAACCGCCCAATAATCAATCCACGCCGACCATTTGCTGATCTTTTCGCGGATTTCCTGCGGGACGTAATCGAGCGGGGCGATAAAGTTTTCGAGTTTTATTTCGAGCGTTTTTCCTTTGATCTTCGTCGCAACCGACAAAGCGGCGAGTTCAAAAAACTGGATGTCGCCTTGTTCGA
>JBGTKR010000509.1:0-7400 GCA_041744535.1 Pyrinomonadaceae bacterium | reverse complement strand
GCCAACATCCAATCGGGAATGTGTTTGTTCTTAAATCCTTTTCCGAATTGAGAGAAAAATTCAGTCCATTCTTTTGAGCAAATATAAATATGTTCGCCGGATTTATTCTTATGAGATTTCCATTTAACACCTACCGCATCCAAAGATTTTTCGAGTCGTAATCTGGCTTTGTCATTTTCAGGAACATCAAAGAAAATTCGCCAACTCGTACTGGTTACAAAGTTTCTTTTTCCTACTTTGGTTGTTACACCGCCGAAACGTCCCGTAATCGGATTTCGCCTTAATTCATCTGCTTGTCTTTTGGGCAATCCCGATAAAGAAGGAGTTTTTTTTGTTTGTGTAGAAATAAAACCATCTCCTATAAAGACACCGCAGACATAGAAAAGCTCTTCAGTCGGAACTTCGCCGATCCCGTCCAAATTAATAGTTTCTGAGAAATGCCCTTGCCATTTTCCACGCGGGAAATATAAAAAGTGTTTATCCAAAATATTTCGGGCTTCATCAAAACGAATTTCGGACAATCCGTTTCTGTTTTTCTGCCTGTAATACATTCTGTGGTTTGGCGTAACTTTTAAGTCGGAAGTATAAGTTTTGAAGTGAATAAGCTCGCCTTCGTAATCTTGAATGATGACTTTTTCAATAGGTTTTTCTTCAATTTTACCTGTTTGTTGATTGATAGAGAGAACTTTATCTCCTTCCTTCAAATCCCGGTAACTTTTGAAACCTTCTTTAGTTAATGCCCTTGTTTCTTCATCATAACAAGAAACCTGCAAAAAACGCTTTACACCTTTTTCGCGTGAAGCATCCAACAAAATCTGCGTTCCCAGAACATTGGTGGTTACGAATTCATTTGCCGATTCAATCGAACGGTCAACGTGAGATTCGGCGGCAAAATTAAAAACCGCCTCACAATCTTCCGGCAACGCTTCCAGAACCGCTTTTTTATCGCGTATGTCGCCCTTGATAAATTTGTGGCGTTCCGCGTCCAAACCTTCCAGATTTTCCAGATTCCCCGCGTAAGTCAACGCATCAAAATCAAAAATTTGAAACTCGGAAGTTTCATTTAAAACAAGCCGTATAAAAGCAGAGCCGATGAATCCCGCTCCGCCCGTTACAAAAATTTTTTTCATAATATATTCTAAGAGGTCTTTGGTCTTCGGTTTTTGGTCTTTGGTTAATTGTCGTTTTGATGAAATGAATTCTTATTTCATAAATTAATAGATTCTGAGTAAAATTAGTATTTAGTCAGATAAAATCTATCAAAAACCAAAAACCGAAGACCGAAGACCAATAAATTTTATTTATTTAATCTACGCATTTGTTTCAGTAAAACCGATGCGTATTCCTTCGGTGAATTAATATTTTTCAGCACTATTTTATTATCATTTTCATTTGCATTTTCTATCACGATGTCGCCGAAACCGAGCATTCTTTGCATAAAGTTTGTGGAAACAGTTACATCCTGAATAATTCTCAAAGGCACATTTCTTGTCGTTTTTGAAACCAATCCTTCATCTATTTCCATTTTAGAATCGGTCAAAGTATATCGCACCGTTTTTTGCTTGAGATGATAATATCCCGGTATCAAAAGAGTTGCTAAACCGAGAATAACGACAATGACGGACGGCACGGGATAATCGGTCAAAACCCCGAAAGCGGCGAGCAGAATAACCAACAAAAACGATCCCAAAACCGCCAGAGCATATCCTAATTTCACAAACATCAATGTCGGACGAATCGAGAAGATATTTTCCTCGTCATCTTCATCTTCAGTTTGTTTATCAATAAAATTGCTGCGTCCGGCAATCCGCGTTTCTTCCTCGTCCGCAAATTGGAATCTATGACCGCACTTTTGACAAAAAACCGCTTCGTCCGAATTTTCCGCACCGCATTTTATACAAAACATAATGTGTTTAGTGGTAAACGATAAGTGGTGAGTGGTAAGTGAAGATATATTTTCAGATTAATTTAACAATAAAATTTAAGTTTACAGAATTTTAGCTGTTTCCTAAACTTACCACTTACCACTCACCACTTACCACTAATAAGGATGATACTAAAATTATTCGTTTCCAACAAAAAAAGCGGTCAGAAAAATTCTGACCGCAAGTCTTTCGACGAGGAGGAGAAAAAAAGTTTTTAGAAATTCTATTGAGAAACAAGCCGCAATCTGCCGTCCGGCAATCTGACCGCTGATATATTGAGTTCATAGGTCGTCAACGGAACGCTTTCTTCCTTTTCGATCTTTGCCAATTCGCTGTTGGAAACCGTTTTGGCAACCTTTTGAAAATTCGGATTGCCTATATCGTTATATCGGGTAGTAATTCGGCGGACATATTCCTGAGTTTCCCGATACGGTGGAACATTATTTCCGTATTTCATTACCGCTCCTTCACCGGCGTTATACCCGGCTAAAGCAAGCACGACATCGCCGCCGAATTTGTTCAAAAGCCAACGCATATATTTAATACCTGCATCAATGTTCTGCTGCGGATCGTAAATATCGGTTACACCGAATCTGCGTGCGGTGGCGGGCATTAACTGCATCAAACCGCTTGCTCCTTTGTGTGAGCGGGCTTTTTTCTTAAATGCTGATTCCTGGTGCATTTGAGCATATATCAAAAGCGGATCAACATTGTATCTGCGGGCGGAGTCAACAATATAAGAATCTACTTCCGCATCGCCCGTCGTGTAGCCGCTCATATTGTTTGCCGAACCCATTGTCAGTCTTGAACTCGAAGTGGATTTTACTTTTTTTGTTCCCAAGCCTTCCCGCACACTCATAGTTGTTTTGGAGGCTTTGGCTGATTTGTTTTTTGAAACTATCGGTGCAACGGTTGAACTGACGATCTTGATACCGCCCGATGTGTCGAAATTGTCGAAAACTCTGGCACGATTTTGAGCAGTTGCGGATACGCTAAGCAATAAGACGGATAATCCCAGGAAAAGTATTTTTCTCATATTCTGATTCTTAATTTTTGGTGTTTTAAAAAATTTATTTCGGGTTTACGAAAAAATCGGGGTAACGAAACCTCAATTTATAAGCACGGTTTCCTGTGTGCTACTTTAATAAAAAGACCTAATAAAAGTTTGTTTCCAAAAAAATGTTGTAATTTGTTAAAAAAGTTTTTGCATTTAGTTTCAAATCTGTTTTTGGCAATACTTGTTTTTGCCTTTTTACTTTTTACTTTTTACTTTTTTTAGCTTCATAGTTTTTATAAAATCATATATCTTAAAGAGTGTATGATTTACCTTTCACAGGTTTTAGGTCGCCCGATCCGGAGCGTCGGCGGAGAAGCGATTGCGACGATCAAGGATGTCATCGTGCATTACGGCAAAGAAGAATATGCACCCGTCATCGGCTTGGTCGCACGTTATCGGCGACGTTTATTTTTTATGCCGAGCGAACATATCAGTAAGTTCGGAACGGACGGGGCGGAATTGACCTCAAATGTTTTAGACTTGACACCTTTTTCGCGTCGTGAAGGCGAGATTCTGCTGGCAAAAGATGTTTTGGATAAGCAGTTAATAGACATTGATGGCAAAAGAGTCGTGCGTGTCAATGATGTTCAGCTTATCGAAACGGGAAATGAATGGCGGGTGGCGGGTGCGGATGTCAGTTTACAGGGTTTCTTGCGGCGACTTCTTCCCGTAGGTTTTTACGGAAGCAAAAAAGCCGTCGAGGTAATTGACTGGGCGGATGTCGGATATTTGGCAACCGATTCAAAAACCGTTACCGTTCAACTGAAATCTTCAAAAGATAAACTTTCCCGCCTGCATCCGGTCGAGATCGCTCAACTTGCCCAAGCCCTTTCGCCGATGCACCGCACCGATATTGTCGGTTCTCTGGACAATGAGATCGCCGCCGATACTCTGGAAGAAATGTCCACGGAAAATCAAGCGAGAGTTTTGGAGGATTTGGACGAAGAACACGCGGCTGACCTCTTGGAAGAAATGTCGCCCGATGATGCGGTTGATGTTCTGGAAGAATTGGACGACGAAAAGGCACAGGAACTTTTTGCCCTGATGGAAGACCACGAAAAAGTTGACGTGGCGGAACTGATGTCTTACGAAGCAGATACGGCGGGCGGTTTGATGACGACGGAATTTGTCGCCATTCCGCAAGATTTAACCGTCGGCGAAGCGGTAAATTACCTGCGGCAGATGGCTCGCACGCCGCATATGATCTATTACATCTACGTTACCGAAAGCAAAATGTCCCGCAAACTCGTCGGCATTACAACGCTCAGAGTTCTGCTCCTGGTTGATCCGAATGAAAAAATAAGCGATCTGATGCGGACGGATTTTCAATCGGTCAGTTCCAATGAACCTTCCGAAGATGTCGCCTTGAAAATCGCCGAATACAATCTGCTTGCTCTGCCCGTTCTAAACGATAACGGCGAAATTTTAGGCATTGCTACGGTTGATGATGCGATGGAAATTCTGCTGCCGAAAAGGTTTGATTAATCAATTCAAATCATTATCTATCAGCAACAAATATTTTGTCCGGCTTGAATTTACAGCCTTTTTCTTTTAATCTCTTCATTCAATTTTTATTGGAGTTCTATAAATATTTATGAGACGTGATACAACTTCGTGGTTCAGCCACAATCTTGGAATGGAAATGCCGCTGGTCGCTTACGGACACGCCGGTTATCCGCTTTTGATGTTTCCGACAGCCGCCGCAGATTTTCTTGAATACGAGAGATTTTATCTGGTTGATGCGATCAAGGATTTTATCGAAGCGGGTTTGATTCGGGCTTATTCGATAAATTCGGTCAATAAATACAGTTTGCTAAATCGCACTTCGCATCCGGGTTGGAAGGTCGAAATGCTTTCGCGTTATGACAAATACATTATGGAAGAAGTTTTGCCGCTGATTCGCAACGAATGCGGCGACGATGCAAAACCTTTGACAACCGGAGCAAGTTTGGGAGCGTATTTGGCGGCGAATACATATTTTAAGCATTCCGACAATTTTCGCGGAACGATTGCGATGAGCGGGAGTTATGATATTTACAGTTATTTGGATAAAGGTTATTACGATGACAATGTTTATTTTAATAATCCAACGATGTATCTGAAAAATCTGAACGATAATTATCATCTGCCGAATTTGAGAAATGCCGATTCAATCGTTATTACACCCGGACAAGGAGCGTATGAAGCACCGCATAAAAGTCAGGAATTTTCAGGCTTGTTAAATTCAAAAGGCATCCCGCATCTGCTCGATCTGTGGGGACACGACGTAAACCATGATTGGGTTTGGTGGCGTAAAATGCTGCCGTATTATCTGGGCAGATTTTGCAGTTAAAAAAATTTTTCGATGTTTATCGAGTAAAAAAATCCGGTTAAAGATTTAAATCTTTAACCGGATTTTTTTATCGACCATTATTATCTGATCTTTAATTATCTCCTTTTTTTCCCTTCTTTCCTTTCCGCATTGTTCCTTCCTGCGGAGTCGGGTTTGGAGCTGAAGTTTTTGTCGGAGGCGGATTTGTTTCAGGTTTCGGCACAGGCGGTTTAGGAGGTTTTTCTCCTTCATCATTATTACCTGCGGAGGGAGTCGGCGGTTTGGCAGTTTCGTCAGTTTCCCCGTTTTGCAATTCCTCGAGCGTAATTGTTTTATTCTCGCCTTCTTTTACACTACTTGAGCTTTTCGATACCGTTTCAAACTTAACACCGAGTTTTCTGCCTTCGGCTTCGGCTTTTTCGAGTTTTTCCATCTCTTCCCGTTTGCGTTGTTCAACGAGTGCGGTGATCTCCGCCGGAATATCGGGAGCTTCGGGAAAGGTTTCTTTTTCCTTGCCTTTCATAAACTCGCTCATAAAGTCATTAAAATACGGCAAAGCACCGCCGCCGCCGGTCATTCCCCTGCCGAGATTGGTTTTACGTTTCGGATTTCCCATCCAGACACCTGTTACATAAGTAGGCGTATAACCGATAAACCAAACATCCGTCTGATCGTTGACCGTTCCGGTCTTACCTGCCAGAGGTTGTCCGGCGGCATTTGCTCCCGGAGCAGTTCCGCCCGGTTTTGTAACGCCCTGCATCATATCCACCATTGATAAAGCAACATATTCGCTCGTAACTTTATAGGTCGTCTTATCCCATTCTTCCAGAATTTTTCCGTCGCGGTCTAAAACCTTGCGGATATAATGCGGCTGAACCCGCACACCTTTGTTCGGAAAGACGGAATATGCGGAAACCATTTCGATAAGAGAAGCCTCACTTGCACCGAGAGCCGAAGGCAGACTCGGAGCCATCGGCTGTGTGATTCCGAAACGCCGAACCATCTGAGCTCCCGACTGAACCCCGACCTGTTCGAGCAGATGAACTGCCGCTAAATTGTATGATTTTGCCAATGCAACCTTCATCGGAACATTCGGATGACTGGTCGAACCATTGTAATTATGCGGCTGCCAAGTGCCGCGTCTGATCGGAGCTCCGCTGACCATCATATCGGGCGTAATTCCGTGTTCGAGTGCGGCTGTATAAATAAAAGGTTTATAGGCAGAACCCGTCTGGCGTAAGCCCTGGGTTGCGTTATTAAATTTGCTCGTATGATAATCGTAACCTCCGACCATTGAAACGATCTCGCCGTTTTTAGCGTTAAGCGTTACCATTGCGGCTTGAACTTCGGGAGCTTGGGTTAATTTAACCTTCAGCGTTTCATTTCCGTCGTCAACCTCAAGAACTTCAAACTCCGCTAAATATCCGACCTTAAATTCTTTGCCCGGTGTGCTTCCGCTTCTGCCCATATCCGCTTTGGTAACGGCAGCGGTATATTTTCCGAAGCGAACTTCGGCTTCATCAGCGGCTTTGTTAATTTTCATAATCAAACCCTTGATGTATTCTCCTTCGGCATATTCATTACCATACCAATCGGCGTGTTTATAAGATTCGAGTTCGCGTTCAATATCTTTTGATTCGACCAACTCATTATCGTTTTCATCGGTCAAAATATTTGTATAGTCGGAACGCCACGCTTTTCCGCTATCATAAGCACGCAGTCTTTTCCGCACGGAACTCGTGGCGAGCTTTTGAGCTTCGACGTTTATCGTCGTGTAAACTTCCAATCCGCCTTGAGCGACGCGGGTCGTATATTTTTCTTCTAAATATTTACGAATCTCTTCAACCGGATAATCCCACGCGGTGGATTTCGGCAGTGCCTGATAATAAGCGGAATCGGCGAGTTTTATCGGTTTCGCTTTTGCCGCATTGATTTCGGATTGGGAATATCTGTCGGGAAAGTATTTTCCCATTTGATCCAAAACGATGTCGCGGCGTTCCTTCGCTTTTTCCATATTTCGGGTCGGCGAATATTCGGGAGATTTCGGAATTGCCGCCAGCAAAGCAGCTTCTTCCAAGTTCAAATCTTTTAAGGTTTTACTAAAATA